>CAIKNO010000505.1 GCA_903828805.1 uncultured Sandaracinus sp.
CGAGTCGGTCCTCGCACCGAAGCTTCGCGACGCCCGGGCGCTCGATCGGGCGAGGCTCGCGGCGGAGGAGCAGGCGGCGTCCGCGGCCGAGGCGCGGCGCCTCGCGCGGGCGCAGGCGGACGACCTCGAGGCGCAGCGCGGTGCGCTCGACGTGCAGCGCGCGGTGCACGAGGGCGCGCGCGCGGGGGCCGAGGCCGAGCGTCGTCTCCACGAGGCGCTGGCGCCCGTCCGCGCGGGGTCGGCTGCGCTCACGACCCAGCTCGATCGGGCGTCGGCGCTCGCGATCCAGGGCGTGGCGGCGGCCCGGATCGCAGAGCAGAGGGCCATCGAGGTCGACGCCGAGACGGTGCGGGGAGGGGCGCTCGAGGCCCGCGCCTTGGAGGCGTCGAGGGCCGTCGAGGCGGCCGAGGTCCGTTGCGTGTCGGAGGGCACCGCGCTCGCGGCCGGGCTCGGCTCCGAGCGGCTTCGAGAGGATCTCGAGGCGCTCGTCGCCGTGCGGGAGCGCGCGGTCGAGGTGCGCTCGCTCGACCGTGGCGTGCAGGCCGCGGAGGCGCAGCACGTGGCGCACCGGCAACAGGCGGAGGCGCAACGCGCGCGCGCCGTGGCCGCGCGGGCGCGCGTGCCCGAGGCGGAGGCGCAGCAGCAGGAGGTCGCATCGCGGCTCGACGAGGCTGAGAGGGCGCTCTCGCTGGCGCAGTCCATGCTCGCGCTCGAGGGCCACCGCGCCCGTCTTCGGGAGGACGAGCCTTGTCCGCTCTGCGGTGCCCTCGAACATCCGTTCGCCGATCCGTCGCGTCATCCCGTGCTCGGGGCGCAGGAGGCGCGGGTCCGGGCACTCCGCGAGGAATCGGCGCGGGCCTCCGATGCGCGTGCCCGCGCCCACGCGGAGGCCCAAGCGTCGGAGGAGGCCGCGGACTCCGCCAGCGCCGAGGCCGACGCCGCGCTGGGCCGCGCGGTGGAGGGAAGGGCCGCGGCGTCGCCGGTGCGGCGCGGGCTCGACCTCGCATGGGGCGCGTGGCGGGACCGCGCGGCCGATCTCGTGGGGCGAGACGACGGGGCCGCGTTCGCGTCGCTCGGCGACCTCGACGCGCTCGGTGCGGGCCTCCTCGCGGCGAGCGAGGGGGCGTTCGACGCCATCGACGCGATGCGCCGCGGGCTGCAGGAGCGCGCGGTCGTTCGCGAGACCGCCGAGCGCGCCTTCGCGGAAGCCCTCGCCGCCCGGGATGCGCTGCGCCTCGTGGAGGCGGATGCGAGGCCTCTGGTCCTGGCCTCGCGGACGAGGCTCGAGGAACTCACCCGCGCCCAGGCGTCGGCGGCGGACGAGGAGGCCGAGCGGCAGGCCGCGTGTGCCGCGCTGCGGGCGCGCTTCGAGGACGCGCGGGGCGCGCTCGAGTGGGCCTCCGGCGAGACGCTCGAGCGGCTGGACTGGTCGCGCATCCCCAGCTGGCTCGACCGCCTCGTCGGCGGGTTCGCAGCCCTCGAAGCGGCCGAGCGGGGGATGTCGGAGGCGGAGGCTGCGCTCGCCGCCCTCGGGCGTGCCCGGCGCGATGTGGACGCCCGGTGGCAGGCGGCGTGCGAGCGGGCCGACGCGGCCGGGGCCCGGTCCGACGAGGCGACGCGCGCGGCCGATGCAGCGCGCGGCCGATGCGTCGAGTTCGGCCTCGTCGATCCGGACGCCGAGGAGGCGGCCGCGAGAAGGCGCACCCAGACAGCGCAGGCCGGGCGGGCCGCGGCCGAGGCGCGTCGCAGCGCCTGGGCGGCCGACGGCGCCACGGCGGCCCAGGCGGTCGTGGCGGCCGAGGCCGAATGTGCCCTGACCGTGGCCGCGGAAGCCTCGGCCGGGGCGGCCCTCGAGACGGCGGTGGCGGCGTTCGCGCAGACCGACGAAGGCGACGGGGAGCCGCCGTGCGACGAAGGCGACGGGAGACCGCCGTGCGAAACCGGCACTGCGGGGGACGTCCCCGAGGGACCTCGGGCTCCTCGAGGCGACACCGCGGCCCTCACCGCGGCGGTCCGGTCGGTGCTGGCCCGGTCGGACTCGGAGGCCGCCGCGATGGTCCGATCGCTGGAGGCCCTCCGGGCCCGTGGTGCGTCGGCGACGGCCCGCTTCGAAGACCGAAGCGAAAGGGCCGCGGCCCATCGCGCGTCGGCGCCGGAAGGGTTGAGCTCGCTCGACGGACTGCCCGAGGCGCTCGCCTCGGCCCGTCGGGACGACGCCTCCGCACGCCACGAGGTCGCCGCGCTCGAGGCGAGGCTCGAGGCCGACGATCAGGTGCGCGCGCAGCGGCACCTCGTGCAGGCCGAGCACGACGGTCAACATGCGCGCGTGCAGACCTGGAGCAGCCTCGACGGACTGATCGGGTCGGCCGACGGAAAACGATTCCGCGTCTTCGCGCAGGGCCTCACGCTGCGGCTGCTGCTCGACCACGCGAACGAACAACTCGGGCGTTTCGCCGCGCGCTATGCGCTGCGCCAGGTCCACGGAATGGAGCTCGCGTTGCAGGTGGTGGACCGCGACATGGGCGACGAGCTCCGCAGCATCCAGAGCCTCTCGGGGGGCGAGACCTTCCTCGTGTCGCTCGCCCTCGCGCTCGGTCTGTCGTCGCTGACCTCGAGCCGCGTTCGCCTCGACACGCTCTTCATCGACGAGGGGTTCGGCAGCCTCGACCCGGAGAGCCTGGAGGTGGCCATCGCGGCGCTCGAGGCCCTGCAGGCGAGCGGATGTCAGGTCGGGGTCATCTCGCACGTGCCGGCCATGACCGAGCGCTTCGCGGCCCGCATCGAGGTTCAACCGATCGGCCGCGCCGAGAGCGTCGTGCGCGTGGTCGAATGACGCCTCCGGTGGTGGGGTACGCGGCGTCGCGGTGCGGGCTGCGTCGTGCGCCCGGCAGGGGTGTCCGGTGCGTTCGTCGGGGCCGCAGGGAGGCCCTGTTCGCGCCGGGACGCATTGACACACGGACGTCCCCGGCGTAGGAGGAAGTCCAGTTTTTTCAGGAGTATACGCATCATGATGATGCCCATTGGCGAAGCCCGGGACCGATTGTCCGAGCTCGCTCAGCGCCTCGCGGCGCTGGGGAGGTCTCTTTGACGTCGAGGGCCTTCGCTTCCAGATCGATCGTCTGACCGACCACTCGTCTCAGCCCGGCTTCTGGGACGACCCCGACGCCGCGCAAAAGCTCGTCCAGGAAAAGGCGGGGCTCGAGAACCTCGTCGGTCGCTACGACAAGTACGTCCGCGAGACGGGCGACCTCGGCGATCTGCTCGACATGGCCGACGGTGACGAGGCGATCGTCGACGAGGTGTGCGCTCAGATCCCGCTGCTCGAGCAGGGACTCCGGCAGATGGAGGTCTCGCGCATGCTCGCGGGCAAGGTCGATCGCAGCGACGCGCTCGTGTCGATCCACCCGGGCACCGGCGGGGTCGATGCGCAGGACTGGGCGGAGATGCTCTTCCGCATGTACCTCCGCTGGTGCGAGAAGAAGGGCTTCAAGGTCGAGATCGTCGATCAGCAGCCTGGCGAACAGGCCGGCATCAAGGACGCGACGTTCCTGGTGCGAGGGCTCTACGCCTACGGCTACCTTCGCGCCGAGAACGGCGTTCACCGGCTGATCCGCATCTCGCCCTTCGATGCCAACGCCCGCCGCCAGACGGCGTTCGCGTCCGTGGAGGTGGTCCCCGACCTCGACGACGACGTCGGCGAGATCGAGATCAAGCCCGAGGACCTGCAGGTCGACACCTTCCGCGCCGGCGGCAAGGGCGGTCAGCACGTCAACAAGACCGAGTCGGCCATCCGCATCACGCACGTCCCGACCGGGACGATCGTGGCGTGTCAGGCCGAGCGTTCGCAGCACAAGAATCGGGCGACCGCGATGAAGATGCTGCGCGGCAAGCTCTACGAGCTCGAGCGTCAGCGCCGCGAGTCGGAGTTCCAGTCGGACTACGGCGTCGACAAGATGGAGATCGGCTTCGGCTCGCAGGTTCGCTCGTACACGATGCAGCCCTACCAGCTCGTCAAGGACGAGCGGACCGAGACGAAGATCACCAACGTCCAGTCGGTGCTCGACGGCGACATCGACGAGCTGATCGAGGCGTTCCTGCTCAAGACCGCCGACCAGCGCAGGAAGAAGGACGAGGCGGGCGTCAGCGTCACGCTCTGAGGCGCCCGGCCGGACCCCGGCCGGAACCTCCGTGCGAACCTGCCGCTCCCGTGGCACCGTCTCGGCCCTCCCATGGCGACCGAAGACGAGCTGATCCACGCGCGGCGGGCCCACGCAGCGCGACTCCCGCAGGCCGGGACGCAGGCGTTCCCCAACGATTTCAGGGCCGTTCCGGACGACAAGCACGCCTCCCGCGCGCACGTCGTCCGCACCCTGACCGACCCCGAGGCCCGCGCTCTTCTGCCCGAGGAGAAGGACCTCTCGGGCGACGAGCCGCGCGTCTGGCTCTACGGTCGCGTGGTCGGCAAGCGCGGTCCGTTCCTCGTGGTGCGCACGCCGCACGGGGACGCGCAGGCCCTCGTGCGAGGCAAGCCGGGCAAGGGCGGCGAGCCGGCGCTGCCCGGGACCGATGCGGCCCCAGCTCGAGCTGCTCGATCTCGGCGATCACGTCGCGGTGCACGGGCCGATGATCCGCACCCGCACCGGCGACGGCGCGGTGCGCGCCGACGGCTACCGCCACGTCGGCAAGGCCATCATGCCGCCCCCGGACAAGTGGCACGGCCTGACCGACGTGGAGAAGCGCTACCGCGAGCGCTACGTCGACCTCTTCTCGAACCCGGACGTGGCGCGGGTGTTTCACGCCCGCTCGAAGATCGTGCGCGCGCTGCGCGCCTTCCTCGACGGCCTCGGGTTCCTCGAGGTGGAGACCCCGCTGCTGCACCCGCTGCGGGGCGGCGCGACGGCCAAGCCCTTCGAGACGCACCACAACGAGCTCGACATGAAGCTCTACCTCCGCATCGCGCCGGAACTGTACCTGAAGCGCCTGCTCGTCGGCGGCTTCGACCGCGTCTACGAGATCGGCCGCGCGTTCCGCAACGAGGGCGTGTCGACCCGGCACAACCCCGAGTTCACCATCCTCGAGTTCTACCTGGCCTACGCCAACCACGAGGACCTGATGGACCTCACGGAGGCCATGTTCCGGTCCGTGGACGCGGCGCTCCGCGCCGAGATGTATGCCCGGTCGCCCGGATGGTGGGACGATCGGGCCTTCGCGCTCGACGTGCCCTTCGCCCGGGTCGACATGCGCGATGCCATCGTCGAGCGGACGCAGCGCTCCGGGAGCGCCCCGGGCCTCTTCCCGACGCCCTTCGATGGCGCGCTCACGCGCGCGCTGCTCGCCGACCCGCAGGGGCTCGAGCAGGCGATCACGCGCCTGCTGGACCTGCCGCCGGCCCGGAAGGACGAGGACGCCGCCCGGCTCGGCGGGCCGGAGCGGCTGCAGTACTGGCGTGACGCCCGCAAGCTCCTGGCGAAATGCCATCACCACGGCGAGCGCGTGTTCGTGCTCTACGAGGTCCTGGTCGAGCCCGATCTGCCGCGCCTCTACCGCACTGCCGACGGCCTGCGCTCGCTGCCGGTGTTCGTCACCCACCACCCGTTCGAGATGTCTCCGCTCGCCCGGAAGGACGACGTGGACCCCACGGTCACGCAGCGCTACGAGCTCTTCATCGAGGGCCGCGAGGTCGCGAACGCGTTCAGCGAGCTGAACGACCCCGACGATCAGGAGCAGCGCTTCCTCGGCCAGCTCGACCGCAGGACCCGCGGCGACGACGAGGCGATGGACTTCGACGCCGACTACATTCGCGCGTTGCGACACGGCATGCCGCCGGCCGGGGGCTTCGGCCTCGGGGTCGACCGGCTCGTGATGCTGCTCTGTGGGCAGCCTTCGATCCGCGACGTCCTGCTCTTTCCCGCGATGCGTCCCGAAGCCGTCTCCGGCCACGGCGAATGAGCGTGCGTCGCATGCTCTCCGCGCTCCGCCGCGGCCGGCGCGGGGGCGGCGCGGCGGTCGGTCGGGGCGAGGCCTCCGCAGGGGTCGGCGCGCCGGGGCCGCACGGCGCTGTCGTGCTCCGGGTCGGGTGGCCCGCACCCGTGCATGCGGCCTGGGTCTTCACGAACCTCGCGGCCTCTCTCGCGGTCGTGATGTCGCTTCCGTCGATGGGGTCGTTGACCTCGCTCGGCCCGGCCGCGCTCGGTCTCGCGGCCCTCGGCACGGCGCTGCACGTGCTGTTCGGAGGCTTGCTCGCGTCCCGCGCGGCCCGTCTTCCGCAGGGCGCGCGGGGCCGCATGCGGTTGCGCTTCGCGGCCGCGATGACCCGCACCCTCGCGGCGGGGCAGGCCGCGCTCGCCGCGCTCGTCGCCGTGTCGCTCCCGGAGGATGGCCGGGCGTTCGGACTCGATCTGCGCCTTCTCTCGGAGCTTCGTCATCCCGCGCTCCAGCTCTGGGACGCCGTGGAGGTCGCGACGCTCGCGCACGGGATGGCCGGCGTGTTCCGCGCGCTCGCCGTCGTCACGGCCGCGGCGCTCGCGCTGCAGGTCCTCGCGACCACGGCGGGGTGGGGCCTGCTCTCCGAGCGGGCCCGCCGCCTCGCGTGGGATGCGTTCGACGTGCCGCTCTTCGTGTCCTTCGGCGTGGCGCTCTGGGTGCTGCCGTTCACGCCCCGCCACGAAGGGGACGACCCGACGCTGCCGGCCATCGCGCTCTCCATCGCGACGCTGTTCACGATCCGTGCGCTCGCCCGCGTGCTTCCCCCGGCCCTCGGTGCCCTCGAGCGGGCGGGCTTCCAGGCCCTCGTGTCCGCCCGCATGCTGCGCGCCCGCAAGAGCGGCTTCCTCACCGTGATCGGGATGCTCTCGGTGCTCGCCGTCAGCTTCAGCTCGTGCACGCTGACCACGACGCTGAGCGTCATGGGGGGCTTCCGGGAGGACCTGCAGCGCAAGATCCTCGGCAACAACGCCCACGTCGTCATCGACCGACAGTACGGGACCTGGGAGGGCTGGGCCCCGGTGCTCGAGCGGGTGCGCGGCACCCGCGGCGTCGTCGGGGCGAGCCCCTTCGTGGAGGGCGAGGTCATGGTCACGAGCGCGTCGAACCTCGGCGGCGCCGAGCTTCGCGGGGTCGATCCCCGGGCGATCGGAGAGGTCACGGACCTTCCCCGCAACATGCGCCACGGGCGCCTCGACTACCTGCTCGATCCCGAGCAGCTGCTGCACCTCGGCGCCGACGAGATGAGCGGCTCGATCCTCGGGGCCCACGATGCGCGGCTGCCCCTGCCCGACCGCGCGCTGCCGTCCACGGAGGGGCCGCTGGAGCTCGGGGATGCGGGGATGCCCGACGCGGGCACCGTCGATCTCGGGGCGCTTCCCCTCCGTGACGCGCCCCTTCAGACCGAAGCGCAGCGGAGCTTGATGCGGCAGATCGACGAGATCCTCGGGCAGCTCGAGCCGGAGGGCACGGATCCGCTCCGCGAGGGCTCGGCGGCCCGGCTGGGAAGGCCCGGGGACGGATCGCCGTCGGAGGGCCGCCCTCGGGACGACGACGAGGGCTTCCTGAGGATGCCTCCGGCGTTGCAGTCCCCGCGCGAGGTCCTGCCGGGGCTCGTCGTCGGCCAGGAGCTGGCGCGCAGCCTCCGGCTGCACGTCGGGGACGAGGTGAACGTCGTCTCTCCCCGTGGCGACCTCGGTCCTTCGGGGCCGGTGCCGCGCTCGCGGCCCTTCCGGGTCGCGGGCATCTTCTACAGCGGCATGTACGAGTACGACATGAAGGTCGCGTACACCGACCTCGCGACGGCGCAGCGCTTCCTGTCCGCCGGCGACGCCATCAGCGGCATCGAGGTGAAGCTCGACGACTGGGAGCGGGCCGAGCTCGCGGCGGCCGAGTTGCGGCAGGCCCTCGGCCGCGACGAGCTGCGGGTCCGCAGCTGGCAGGAGGTGAACCGCAACCTCTTCGGGGCGCTCGAACTCGAGAAGCTCGCGATGTTCATCACGCTCGGCATCGCGATCCTGGTCGCGAGCTTCTGCATCATCGGGACGCTCGTGCTGATGGTGCAGGAGAAGGGGCGCGAGGTCGGCATCCTCAAGGCGATGGGCGCCTCCGACCGTCAGATCGTCGGCGTGTTCATGCTGCAGGGCCTCTTCATCGGCGTCGTCGGCGCGGCCTCCGGCCTCGGCCTCGGCTGGGTCGTCTGCTTCGCCGCGGAGCACTACGGGATCATCCAGTTGAACCCCGAGGTCTATTACATCGACCGCTTGCCGATCCACGCGAGCGGGGTCGAGTTCGTCGTCGTCGGCGTGGCCGCCGTCGTGGTGTGCTTGCTCGCCACCATCTACCCCGCGATCCTCGGGAGCCGTCTGCGCCCCGTGGACGCCCTCCGTTACGCTTGAGGCCTCCATGAACGCGCCCCTCGTCCGCGCCGAGAACGTCTCGAAGAAGTTCCTGCACGAAGGCCGCGAGGTCGAGATCCTGAGCGGCATCGACCTCGAGATCGCACAGGGCGAGATGCTCTCGATCGTCGGCGCGTCGGGGGCGGGCAAGAGCACGCTGCTGCACTTGCTCGGCACGCTCGACCTGCCGACGTCGGGCCGCATCGTCTACGAGGGTCAGGACATCACGCACTACCCGAGCGCGAAGCTGGCGGACTTCCGCAACCGCTCCCTCGGGTTCGTGTTCCAGTTCCACCACCTGCTGCCCGAGTTCAACGCGTGCGAGAACGTGATGATGCCGGGGCTGATCCGGGGCGCGAAGCGCGCGACGCTGCAGACGCGCGCCGAGTCCCTGCTGCGCGAGGTGGGCCTCGGTCATCGCCTCACGCATCGGCCCGGCGAACTCTCGGGCGGGGAGCAGCAGCGGGTCGCGCTCGCCCGGGCCCTGGTCATGGAGCCGAAGCTCGTGCTGGCCGACGAGCCGACCGGCAACCTCGACAGCAAGACGAGCGAGGCCATGCACGCGCTCTTCTTCGAGCTCAACCGGACGCGCGGCGTCACGTTCCTGATCGTGACGCACAGCAAGGAACTCGCCGGTCTGATGCCGCGGGTGGTGCACATGCGCGACGGGCGCGTCGAGCTCGACGAGCGGCGGGACGTCGCGCCCGCCCCCGTCGAGGCCGCCCCGGACGCGGCCGATCCGGGCCTGGCGGCGCCGGCGTCCGACCTTGACCCGTCTCGGCCCCACGGCTAGACCCCCCGCTTCAACTCCGGAACTGCTGTTTTCCTCGGTCTTCTTCCCCCTCATGCGCCGCGCACTCCACGCCACCCTGCTCGCGCTCGCATCGATGGCGATCGTGGTGCCCGTCGTGGCCCAGTTCGGGGGGGGTCCAGGCGGAGGTCCAGGCGGCCCGCCGATGGAGCCGGAGTCCGAGCCCTTCGTGGATGAGGCCCTCGAAGAAGAGGACGCCGCCGAAGGCGCCGAGGCATCCGAGACCTACGAGCCCGTGGAGGACGAGGCCGTGGGCGTGGGCGTGCCGACGACGATCTGCCAGGGTCGTCGAATTCGCAGGCTCCGGGTGCTCGGCAACCGACGCGTCGGCGACGACGACATCCTCGCGAGCGTGCGGGCGCGCGCTGGACGGGTCTGCACCGACCGGCAGGTCGCCGACGACGCCCGGGCGCGGTGGGCGCTCTCGTACTTCGACGACGTCCGCGTCGAGGCGGAGTCCGTCGACGATCGGGTCGACCTCGTGTTCCGGGTCCGCGAGCGCCCGTCGATCGCGCGCGTGCGCTACGAGGGCAACGGCCACATCCAGAACAGCGACATCGACGAGGTCGTGCAGCTGCGCGAGGGGACGGTTCTCTCGGTCCGCGACGTGCAAAGGCAGCTCACCCGCATCCGCGATCTCTACGCCGAGAAGGGCTATTTCCTGGCCCGCATCGTGCCGCGCATGGTGCGGATGCCGAACAACGAGGTCGAGGTCGTCTTCCAGATCCACGAGGGCGACGAGGTCGTCGTCCGGCGGATCCGCTTCGTCGGCAACCGCCACCTCTCGGGCACCGAGCTGCGCGGCATCATGCAGACGGGCGAGACCGGGTTCTTCTCGTTCCTGACGAACAACGACAACTACCGCGACGAGCGCTTCGACGAGGACATGACCCGTCTGCAAGCGATCTACTACGACCGCGGGTACCTCGGGATGCGCACCGGCACCCCGCGCATCGAGCTGACGCCGGACCGCCGCTTCATCGACATCACGATCCCGGTGACCGAGGGGCCGCGCTTCCGCATCGGCCGCCTGCGCGTGGTCGAGCAGGACGACGACGGCGAGGAGGTCGAGCCGCTCGGCGGCCGCCGCGTGGTGCGCGAGCTGGTGACGGCGGAGCCCGGGGACTGGTTCAGCCGGACCGCCCTCGGCGCGTCGTTGCTCGCCGTCACGCGGCACTACCGCGACGCCGGCTACGCCCACGTCGACGTGCAGCCCGAGACCGATCTGGACACGGACCGCAACGTCGTGAACCTGTCGATCGTCGTGCGGCGCGGGGCGCTGACGCACATCGAGCGGATCAACATCCGCGGCAACACGAAGACCCGCGACAGCGTGATCCGCCGCGAATTCCGGATCCGCGAGGGCGACCTCTACAGCCAGACGCAGCTCGAGCAGTCGCGGGCGTTCGTGCAGGCGCTCGGGTACTTCGAGCGGGTCGAGCTCAGCGAGAGCGACGGCAGCGCGCCCGATCAGATCGTGGTCAACGTCGAGGTCGCCGAGCGCCCCACCGGGACGTTCAACGTCGGGGCGGGCTTCTCGTCGATCGAGACGTTCATCTTCACGGCGCAGGTGCAGCAGCAGAACCTGTTCGGCAACGGGCAGTCGCTGAACCTGCAGCTGCAGCTGTCGGGCCTGAGACAGCTCGTGCAAGTCCAGCTCGTGGAGCCGTATCTGTTCGGCACGAACTGGACGCTCGCGGTCGAACTCTTCAAGACCGTCCGGCAATTCGCGTCGTTCACCCGGGACTCCACCGGCGGGTCGCTGAGCCTGGGGCATCCCCTCTTCGATCGGCGCTTCTCGCTCTTCGCGCAGTACCGCGCCGATCAGATCCAGATCGGCCCGCGCACCGGCGGCTTCGGCTCGGGGCAGGGGCTCTTCCAGCTCAACCTGCTGCCGATCGAGAACAACTTCCGGAACGGCCTGGCGAGCTCGGTGCGGCTCACGCTCACCTGGGATTCCCGCGACAACCGCATCCAGGCGATGAACGGCCTCTACGCCTCGTGGTCGAGCGAGGCGGCCGACGAGGTCATCGCTTCGGCCGCCAGCTGGGTGCGGCACCGCGCGACCCTGAGGTGGTACTGGGAGATCTTCTCGGGCGCCGTGCTCAAGATGAACACCGAGTGGGGGCTCATCACCTCGCGCCAGGCGCCCGGTCCTCCGGTCTTCGAGCGCTTCTACCTCGGCGGCATCTTCAACGTCCGCGGCTTCCCGCTCAACAGCCTCGGTCCCCGGGTCGGGCTCCCCCGCGACTTCGTGCCTCCCGAGGGCGGCCTCATCCCGTTCACCGGGGAGGGCGTCGGCGGGAACATGCAGCTCTATTACAACCTCGAGTTCGAGTTCCCCATCGTGCAGCAGGTGGGCATTCGCGGGGTGATCTTCACCGACGGCGGCAACGCGTGGAACACCGACCGCTACCTCTGCCAGGCGGCGGCGGCCCCATCGGGGGACCCTTCGTCCGACCCGTGCCGGGTCGATCTCTTCGACCTGCGGACCTCGTGGGGGTTCGGCGTTCGTTGGGTCTCGCCCCTCGGGCCGCTTCGATTCGAATGGGGCATCCCGTTCATGCGTCGACCGTGGGAACAGGAAATCGACTTCCAGTTCACCATCGGCAACTTCTTCTGACCTCGGCCCCTTGCTTGACCCGTCCAGGGCGAGCGAGTAGCCCTTCCGCTCCAAGGAGACCGTCCCCGTGCAGAAGCTTCATCGCCACGCCGTCACTCTGGTCGCGGCGCTCATGCTCTCTTGCTTCGCACCACGCCTCTACGCGCAGGTGCGGATCGCGGTGGTCGACCTCCAGCGCGCGCTCAACGAGACCGAGGACGGCCGCCGCGCGAAGGCGCGCCTGAAGCGGTTGTTCAAGCAGCGCCAGCAGGAACTCGACAAGGCCCAGGGCGAACTCAAGACGCTCAAGGAGGACATCGAGAAGAACCGCGAGGTCTGGGCGCGTGACGTCCTGCAGAAGCGGGTCGAGGACTACCAGAAGATCTTCCTCGAGCTGCAGCAGCAGTACGTGGAGTTCCAGCGCGAGCTCTCCGAGAAGGAGGGCGAGATGACCGCGCAGATCATCGCGCGCATGGAGCAGATCCTCCGACGCATCGGACAGACCGAGGGCTACACCCTGATCGTCGAGCGCAACGAGGGCGGCGTGGTGTGGGTGCCCAGCAACCTCGACGTCACCGACCAGGTGATCCAGCGGTACAACGCCGGAGAGGGCCGCGAGGCGGACGCCGCGGCCGGCGCCGCAGCGGGCGGTTCAGGCGCGGCGGCGGGCGGTGGTTCGGGGGCCGGCGCCGGCGCCGGTGGTTCGGGCGCGGGGTCTGGCGGCGGTGGTTCTGGCGGCGGTGGTTCTGGCGGCGGTTCTGGCGGCGGCGGTTCCGGCGCACGGCGTCCGGCCAAGCGTCCTCCGCAGTAATCGCCGCGATGCGGGCGGAACCGGGCCTCGCGGCAGGATGCGGGGGCCGGGGACGCGGTCGAACCGAAGAGGGGCCTCGCCGCATGGCGGGGCCCCGTTTCGTTGCGGGCGTGACGATTTCCGCCTACAACCCGCGCGCCGTGCGGCGCCCTGCCCGACTTCTCGCGCTGACCGCGATCGCGACGTGCGTCGCGTTGCCCCTCGCTGCGACCGCGCAGCAGGACGAGGTCGCGGTCTCGCCCGCCGAAGGCCGCGCGACAGACGCCGCGCCGGTGCTCGGTCTGGCGGAGCTGACGCACGCGGCCGAGAAGACGTACCCCGGGGTGCGTGCGGCGGAGGCGCGCATCCGCGCCGCGCGGGCCCAGCTCGACGAGGCGTGGGTCGCGCCCTTCTTCCAGTCGTACATCACGGCGGGGTTCACGCTCGCGCCCGAGGCCCGCGGCAGCCCCATCTTCTCGCCCGACGCCCAGGTGCCGCTGACCAATCCGTGGCAGCCCGTCGTCGGGGTCAACTTCGAAGGGGCCATTCCCCTCTGGACGTTCGGCAAGCTGCCTGCGCTCCGCGAGGCCGCCCGGGCGGGCATTCGCGCGTCGGAGTCCGACCGCGCCCGGGTTCGCTCCCAGCTGCTCTACGACGTCCGACGGGCGTACTACTCGGTGCAGTTCGCGCTCGACGTGCAGCAGATGATGCACGAGGGGATCCCGCAGATCGAGCGCGCCATCGAGCGCACCGACGAGCGGCTCGCGTCGGGCGATCCCGAGGTGCAGGACACCGATCGCTTCCGGCTGACGACGGCGCTCGCGGAGATCCGAGCCCGCGAAGCGCAGGCCGTGCACCTCGAGCACAGCGGGTTCACGGCGCTGCGCATCCTGACGGGGCTGCGCACGTTCCGCGTCCCGGAGTGCCCGATCGCGGTCGTCGAGGCGACCTCCCGCCCGCTCGAGGCGTACGTCGCCGGGGCGCTCAACGATCGGCCCGAGATCCGGATGCTCGAGGCCGCGCAGCGTGCGCGCGAGGCCAGCCTCGACATCGCGCGGGCCGGCTTCTGGCCCGACATCGCGCTGACCTACCGATTCGCCGTGAGCTACGCGCCGGGCATCACCGATCAGTCCAATCCGTTCGTCATCGACCCGGCGAACTACATGAACATCAGCGCGGGGCTCGCGCTGCGGTGGTCGCTCGATCTCTGGGGCAACGCGTACCGCGTGGACCGCGAGACGGCGCTGGTCGACGACCTGCGGGCCCGCTTCGAGGAGGCCCGCCGCGGCATCGAGCTCGAGGTGACCGACGCGTACGAGACGACGGTCGAGGCGCGGGGCCGCGAGGCGGCGTTCCGGTCCGGGACGCGCGACGCGCGGGCGTGGCTCGTCACGACGGTGCAGGCCATCGACGTCGGCACGGGCGAAGCGAACGATCTGGTCGACGCGGTGCGGGCCTACTTCCAGAACCGCGCGCAGCACCTGCAGGCGATGATGGATCTGAACACGGCGCTCGCGAACCTCGAGCGCACCGCGGCCTTGCCGGTCACGGAGCGCTGGGAGCAGCGCTGCGACGAATGATGCGTGAATGGGCCCGAGGGCCCGCCCGTCCCACGGAGCTCATGACCATGCGAACTCTCTTCCTCTCGTTGGCGCTCGTGGTGGCGTCGGTCTCGCTCGCCCCTCTCGCTTCCGCGCAGGAGGGCCCCGCGACGCGCTACGTGCGGCAGCGCCAGGACGAGGTGATGCGGCTGCTTCGTCGCGACACCACGACCGATGCCGCCCGGCGCGAGCGCAACGGGGAGGTGACGCGCATCCTCAGCGAGCTCCTCGACTACCAGGAGCTGTCTCGCCGCGCGCTCGCCACGCACTGGGATGGGCTGACCGAGGCCCAGCGCACACAGTTCGTCGACCTGCTCCGCCAGCTCGTCGAGCGCCAGTACCAGCGCAACCTCCAGAACATCCTCGACTTCGAGGTGCGCTACGCCGCGGAGGACACGAACGCCGCGGGCACGACGGTGCACACCGAAGCGCGCTCGCGGGCGGAGCGTCGCCAGCCTCCGGTGCTGATCGATTACTCGATGCACCTCGGCGGCGGTCACTGGCGTGTCTTCGACGTGAACACCGACGGCGTCAGCCTCGTGCGGAACTACCAGCGGCAGTTCCACACGATCATCTCTCAGAACGGCTGGGACGAGCTCGTCCGACGCATGCAGCAGCGGCTCGCCGCGGCCGAGTGACACCGTCACCTCCGGTGGACCGGTTCCGCGGCTTCGACCGCGGTGCGGTCCCTCGGGGCATCCGTGCTGTGTTCGCGGGCGAGGGTGCGCGGAGGCGCTGCCCGCGGCGCGGGCCCTCGGGGCATCCGTGTGGTGTTCGCGGGCGAGGGTGCGCGGAGGCGCTGCCCGCGACCAAGCGCGGTGGCCGGGGCGCACTCGACGGCCCACGTCGGAGGTCGTCGAGCGCGCGCGTCGTGCGGGCCGCGTCCGATGTCCCGCCTCAGCGGCGGAAGGAGATGCCCATGAAGACCTCGGCGTCCGCTTCGGGCCCGAGGACGCCGAACCGGGCGCCGCCGTCGAAGATGGTGTCGCCACCGAGGTCCACGTTGAAGCCGGTGTGAATCCGGAACGCCGAGCGCTCGAAGTGGTAGGGCCGCCAGTAGGCCGCGGCCTCGAGCCACATCCCGAGCGGCCCGACGATGTCGTGGCCCACCGTCATCGTCGCGAGGCCCTCGGCTTCGTAGTCGCCCGTGTCGCTGCGCACGAGGTCGCCCTCGAGCATCGCGCCGAGTCCGAACCCCGCGGGGAGCGCGACTCCGAAGGGGATGGCGAGGCCGCCTTCGACCGCACCGAGATCGGGCGTGTGGGTGACGAAGGGCAGCAGCGCCATCTGGGTGTCGCCGCCGTCGTTGCCCCAGAGGTTGATCTTCAGCCGGGCGGTCGTGCTGCCGTACCCGAGGCTGTCGGTGCTGACGCCGAGGGCGGTCTCGCGCGCGAATTCGAACGGTGCCACCACGATCTGAAGATCGACCGCGTCTGCGAGGCCGACCTTCATGTTGATCGGCAAGAGCGAGAGGGAGCGGGACTGCGATTCGGCCCGGTCGTCGAGCCCGACGACCAACAGATCCATCTCGAACTGGATGCGTCCCGAATCGACGGTCTGGGCACACTCGGTCGTGTCCGGCCGGTCGGTCGCCATCTCGCGGAGCTCGTCCGTGGGCGTCGGGTTGAACACGTCGTACGCCGAGGCGGTCCCGGGCAGCAGGCCGAGGCCCAGGGACGCGATGAACCGGCCGAGGCAGGAGAAGCGGGGGGAACGTCGATGGTCGGACATCACGCGCTTCGACCGCTTCCTGCGTGCCGCGCCGCGGCGTGCCGTCCGCGGACCTCGTGGATGGCCGAGGCCTGACGGGGCGGCGGGGGCGCCGCCTCGAGCCCGGAGAGCTCGTTCAGACGCGTGGCGAGCGCGGCGAGCGCGAGCGCGGCGTCCAGGGCGCCCTCGATGCCATGGCTCGTTCGTTCGACTCCTCCAGCGAGGTCGCCGATGTCGGTCGCGATCTCCTGAGCCCCCTTCGCGGCGCCGTCCACGTTCCTCTGCACCTCGGACGTCGTCACGGTCTGCTCCTCGACGGCGGAGGCGATCGTCGACTGGTACTCGTTGATCCGCTGGATGATCTCGGCGATCTGCGCGACCGAGCCCACGGCGGCGCGCGCGTCGGACTGGATGGCGTCGATGCGTCGGGCGATGTCGCCCGTGGCGTTCGTCGTCTCCTTGGCCAGCTCCTTCACTTCGTTCGCGACCACGGCGAAGCCCTTGCCGGCCTCGCCTGCGCGCGCGGCCTCGATCGTCGCGTTGAGCGCGAGCAGGTTGGTCTGCTCGGCGATGTTCGCGATGACCTTGACGACGTTGCCGATGTCGACGCTCGAGGTGCTCAGGCGCTGGATGGTCTCGCCGGTGGAGTTCGCGCCGCGCACGGCGGCGTTGGCCACGTCGACGGCGCCGTTCACGCTCACGCTGATCTCGCGGATGGCGGCGCCGAGCTCGGTCATCGCCGAGGCGACCCCGGTGACCGACGCCGAGACCTGCGTCGCGGCGGCCGACGCGGTCGTCGACTTCGAGGTCGAGACGTGGGCGTCGGAGGCCATGCCCGAGCTGAGCGCCCGAAGGTCCTCGGCGCGGGCGGAGATCTCCTGGGCGCAGGCGAGGGTCCCCTGGACCACGGACTCGAGCCGCTCGCGCTCCTCGGCGAGCGAGGCTTCGGCGTCGGCGCGGCGCTGGGCGGCGTCGTTGAGCGCGCGGGCCAGATGGCCGAACTCGTCCTGCGTCTCCCTCATCCTCGAGTCGAGCTTGCCGTCGCGGATGTCGTTGGCGACCGTGACCGCGTTGGTGAGCGAGCCGAGCAGCGAGCGGACGAGGAACATCGCGGCGGCGAGCAGTCCGAGGGCCGAGAGGAACGCGACCATCAGGATCTGACGCGTCGCGTTCTGCACTTCGGTGCGGGTCGCGGCGTCGATTCTTCCGAACTCGGCCTCGAGGGTCTGGGACAGGGCCGCATTTCGCGCTTCGACCTGCTCGAACGAGCGCTGGAAGGCGTCGCGGCCCGCGAGCGCTGCCTCGTGATCGGTGGCGGCGAGGTCGATCAGCGCCTGCGCGTCCCGGCCGTACGCTTCGATCAGCGGCAGCGCCGCGCGCACGTCCCGCGCGAGGTCGGCGCGGAGTCCGAGCTCGGCGTTGGCGCGTGCCTGCGCCAGGAAGTTCGCGGCGTGTTCCCGCGCGTCGTCGCGGGCGCTCCGGACCTCCGCTGGCGAGCTCGCGAGCAGGGCCGACTGCACATCGCCGCGCAGGGCGTCGTGCATCATGTCGGACTCCATGTGATGCCGGACCGCCGTCCCGATGGTGACGCTCTGCTCCAGCAGCTGCGAGAGCGACTGCAAAGTGACGCTGCTGAAGCCTGCGCCGACCAGAACGCCGCCGAGCCCGAGTGCGGCCAGCAGGATGATGCGATTTCTGACCGACAGGTTCATGCGTGTCTTTCCTTGATTCGGCCTCGCGCCGGTGCGGGAGGGGGTTCGGGCGTCATACAGCGGGCGTCGAACGGGGGGAGTGTCCCGTATCCATCACCGGGCGCGGAAGAAAATGGCCGAGCCCACGCGGTGGGGCTCGAAGGCGTCGGAGATGCCCACGGTGCTCTCGGCGGCGCCGAGGACGAGGCTTCCTCCGGGGTTCAGCGCGGCCCGCGCCTTGGCCAGCATGTCCTTCTTCGTGGGCAGATCGAAGTAGATGAGGACATTCCGGAGCATCAGCAAGTCGACCGAGAGCGGCAGCCAGCGCTCGGC
>CAIKNO010000506.1 GCA_903828805.1 uncultured Sandaracinus sp.
CGATGTCAGAACTGTGAAAACTTTGCAGCCCCCCGCAAAAGTTCTGCCTCGTCCCGACGCCGGCCGTCCGGATCGCGGTTGAATCCGGAGTGATCTCCTGCGGACGGAATCTTGCATGATCGGCCCAGGCCGGGAGAATCGCATGAGACTGACCCAAGCATGGTTGCTGCTCGCGCTGGTGGCGGTCGCCTGTGACTCGCCCGCGGCGCCAGTCCCCGAGGGCCAGGAACCGGACGCCGGCGCCGACGCCGGCCCCATCGCATGCGACGACCCCGACGGCGACGGCTTTGGTCCCGGCTGCGCGGCCGGCAGCGACTGCGATCCCGACGACCCGGCGAGCGGCAACGAGTGCCTTGGCTGCGACCACCCCGAGACCGGCTGCGCCTGCGAGCCCGGCACCGAAGCCATCCCCTGCATCCTCGACCCCGTCTACGGCACCCAGGGTGGCGCCACCTGCTACGCCGGCATCCGTCATTGCCGCGACGCCGCGTGGACCGAGTGCGTCGATCTCCGCTCCTACCCGCTGCCCGAGTCCGCGCCCACCCCCGGCGCGTCGGCCGCCGCCCTGATCACCGGCCCCGACAACTGCCCCAACCCCTGCGACCCCCTCTGCCGCGCGACCCGCGACACCCCGGGTCCCGCCGACGTCGGCACGAACGGCACCGGCGTCGTGTACAGCCCGAGCCCCGGCGGCCTCACGCTGCCCCGCTCGACCGATCCGGCCGTGACCATGCTGCCGGACACCGACGGCGACGGCGTCCCCGACATGTGGGACTCGCAGCCCACGAACCCCGCGGTCACCGGCCACGAGAGCGGCTTCTTCCGCGTCCTGCCCTACGGCACGACCTCCACCGGCACCCGGACCATCTCCACGATGGCCCGCACCGTCGACGTCTACTTCCTCGTCGACACCACCGGCTCGATGGGCGGCGAGATCAACAATCTCCGCACCGGCCTGAGCGGGACGATCATCCCCGGCGTGCGCGCCGCGATCCCCGACGCGTGGTTCGGCGTCGGGCACCACGACGATTACCCGATCTCCCCCTACGGTTCGGCCGCGTCGGGCGACGTGGTCTACCGGAACCTCTTCTCGATGTCGCCCGCGACGACCGCGGCCCAGCTCGCCGCGGTGCAGACCGCGGTGAACGGCATCCCTCTGCACTACGGCGCCGACGGGCCGGAGTCGCAGACCCAGGCCCTCTGGGGCGTGGCGACCGGCGGCAACCTCGGGCCTTACCTGCCGACGCGCACCGGCTGCACCGGCGACACCTGGGGTTACCCGTGCTTCCGCCGCGGCACCATCCCGGTGATCGTCCTCATCACCGACATCGGCTACCACAACGGGCCCTACACCCCGTGGAACTACGCCTCCACCGCGGGCTCGGTCTTTCCCGCGCGCCCGCTGGTCGACGTGCCGGCGCCCTTCTTCGCGCTGCCCGCCGCGACGCCGGTCACGCACCGGTCGGGCACCCCGCTGCCCGCCTCGCCGACCGCGGTCACGCACATCCAGAGCTTCTCGCCCACGTCGAGCACCGGCGTGACGCACCGGCAGGTCTTCCCGCTCCCCTCGCCCAGCACCGGCGTGACCCACCGCCCGAGCTATCCGCTGCCCGCGACGCCGACCGGCATCACGCACGGCGCAGGCGCGACGGTGTACCCGGTGCCGGCGACCGGCAGCCCGATCGCCCACCGCTCGGTGACCACCCCGGCGGACGAGGCGCGCGGCCTGACGCACGCGACGACCTCGACGTACACGGCGGCGGCGGCGACGCCGCTGGCCCACGCGCTCTACTCGACGGTGCCGGTGCCGAGCCCGATCGGGGTCACGCACGTGACCGAGACGCCGACCTCGGTCGGCAGCTCGCTCTCGATGCGCATGACCTACGAGGTCATCCCCGACGGCGCCGGCCGCTACCTCTACAGCTTCCACCTCGTGCAGATCTCGGCCCCGATCCAGCCGGTGGCGTGGCTCATCTTCGGCGACACCCCGGGCAGCGGCGCCCCGACCGACGGCCAGACGCTCGTGAACCCGGTGATGGTCGGGCCGACGCCCGCGCCGTGGACCGGCCTCTCGAGCTCGGGCGGCGGCCACAACGGTCCCACGTTCAGCTTCGTTCTCGACACCTGGACGCCCACCGGCGTGGGCGATCGGCGCGACTGGCAGGTCCGGGCCGACAACCTCGTCCCCTGCGACCAACGCATCTACTGGTCGAGCCTGGTCAGTTCGCCGAGCGTCAACTGGGAGCGCGCCGTCTGCTCGGCAGGCGCGGGCGTCATCAGCGTCACCCACACCGGGCAGACCTTCCCGCTGCCGAACGTGACGCCGATCACGCACGTCACGAGCGCACCGCCGGCGGCGACGACGACCCCGCTCACCCACGTCTCCACCGCGACGCTGCCCTCGCCGTCCACCCCGGTCACGCACGCGGTGACGACCCCGGTGCCGCCCTCGACCCCGGTGGCGCACTCGGTCACCCAGCCGGTCCCCGCCGCGACGAACATCACGCACGCCGCGAGCGCGCCGCTGCCGCCGAGCACCGGCGTCACGCACATCGTGACCACGCCCGTGCCGACGCCCCCGGCGATCATCACCCACGCCTCGACGGTCCCTGTTCCCACCGCCACGAGCGTCACGCATCTGGTCGCGCCAGCGCTCCCCTCGCCGACGCCCGTGACCCACGCCACGACCGTGCCGGTGCCCGGCACCTCGGTCGCCGTGACCCACGTCGTGACCCAGCCGGTGCCCCCGGCCCTCGCGGTCGCGCACTCGGTCACTGTGCCGGTGCCGGCGACGCCCACCGCGGTCGTCCACCTGACCCCGACCGGTCTGCCGGCGACGACCGACGTCCCCCACATCCTCGTCGGGGCGACCGAGCCCCGCGCGACCGTCACCCACTATTCAAGCCCGAGCCTCCCGCTTCCGACCACCGTCGGTCACATCACCCCGACGGCGCTGCCCGGCGCGGCGACGGCCGTGCCTCACATCGTCGGCGCGGTCACCCCGCCCGCGGCGACGGGCGTGACGCACGTCGTGCCCTCGACCGTGCCCGCGGCGACCGCGATCACCCACGTCGCGCCGGGCACGCTGCCCGCGACGCCGACCGGCGTGACGCACCTGAGCACCACCGCCGTCCCCGGCGCCGCGACCGGCGTGGTGCACATCGCCGAGACCGCCCCCGGCGCGACCGTCCCGGTCCCGCACGTCGTGACGGCGGCCGTGCCCTCGCCGGCGACCGCGCTCGACCACGTCGGGGCGCTGACCTCGACCGCGCTCCTGCACGCGCAGACGGTCGCGGTGCCGACGCCCCCGACGGCCGTCGTCCACGCCAGCGTGGCCGGCGTCCCCGCGCCCACGCCCGTGAACCACATCGTGTCGAACGCGCTGCCCGGGACGACGGCGCTGACGCACCTCATCCCGGTGCCCGGCGCGACCCCCGTGACGCACGCGTCGACCGTCGCCACGCCCGGCGCGATCCCCGTGCCCGGCGCCTCGTGGTTCACCCCGCCCGGCGCGACCCCGGTCACCCACGCCCAGAACTCGGCCGCGGTCGGCCCGACGTTCGTGAACCACGGTGGCCGCACCGTCTACGGTGTGACGAACCTGGGCACGCTCCCGCTGCCCGGCGGCTTCGTCCCGCTGCCCGGCGTCGGCGCCAACGGCTACTTCGGCGCCCTCACCGGCGACACCTTGGCGGGCGCCATCAGCGTCGGCGACCTCACCGGCGCTTCGAGGTCGTACAGCGGCAACACCGTCGGGTACATCAACAACGCCAACTACGGCTGCGGGTCGAGCGGAGCGCCGGACGTCTACTACCGGTTCTCCCTCTCCGCCGCGGCGACCGTGCGCGTCTCGACGGTCCGCGCCTACGGCTTCGACACCACGCTGACCGTCCTCAACAGCGCCGGCGGGACGCTCGGCTGCAACGATGACTTCTCGGGCGTGGGCTCGCAGCTCGACCTCTACCTCGGCGCGGGCACCTACTACGTCGTCGTCGATGGCTACGGCGCGGGCGCGGGCACGTACACCCTCGACATCCAGACCTCGTCCTTCTACGAGACGGCGACCGATGCCTACGCCATCGGGGACATCACCTCCCGCAGCATCGCCCTCACGACCTCGACGGTCGGCCGCGTCAACAACTACAGCAACACCTGTGGCTCGAGCGCGGCATCCGACGTCGTCGCGTCGTTCACGCTTTCGGCCCCCCGCTACGTCCGGCTCGATTCGATCGGCTCTCCCTTCGACACCAGCCTGACGCTCCTGAACTCGGGCGGCGCCCAGCTCTACTGCGACGACGACAGCGGCGGCAGCAATACCTCGCTCATCACCGACGGCACGGGCTACGGCGTGCTCTTGCCGGCCGGCACCTACTACGTCGTGCTCGACGGGTGGGCGAGCAACTCGGGCACGTATCAGCTGAACCTCAACGTCAGCGATCCGCCGGTCCGGAACTACGACACCCAGGCCACCGCGTACCCGATGGGCACGCTGAACCCCGGCGTCGACAGCCGCTCGTACCAGGGCAACACGGCGATCCTGCTCGACGACCGCGTCGATGGGTACCCCGACGGGTACTACGCGTTCACGCTCGCCTCGGCGGGCACGGTCAACCTGCGCCTCGGGCTGACCGGGTCGGCCCCGAGCGGGTCGCTCGTGATGCAGCTCTACGGCGGCGCGGTGAACACCACCGCATACGGCGCGTTCGGCGGCGGCGCCGCGGCCCTCTCGCAGTTCTTGCCGGCCGGCACGTACTACGTGGTGGTCGATGGCTACCACCAGGGCGTCAACTACCAGCTCGACCTGACGACCCGCTCCCAGCTGCACGAGACCGAGCCCGCGGCCTACGCCATCGGCGACGTCACCAACCGCAGCGTCGCGTACTCCGGCAACACCAGCGGCTCGCTTCACGACGCGACCACCGTCTGCGCCGGCGGCGGCGGCTCGCCGGAGGTCTTCTACAGCTTCACGCTGGCCTCGCCGCGCCGGGTCCAGGTGAACACCATCGGGTCGGCGTACGACACGGCGCTCCGGGTCTACCGCAGCGGCGGTGGCGTCGACCTCTGCGACGACAACAGCGGCGGCGGCCTCGCCTCCCTCGTCGAGGGGGAGTTCCCGGCCGGCACCTACTTCGTGCAGGTCGACGGGTTCTCGTCTTTCGCATCCGGCGCGTACAACCTGAACGTCCGGGTCCTCGACCGGCCCTACGACACCGCGGCCGCCCCGTACGTGATCGGCGACCTCGCGCCCACGGCCGCCTCCGTCTCGAGCGTGGTCCGCACGGGCAGCACCGCGAGCCTGTTCAACGACGATTCGACCCCGGGCAACGCGACCGGGCCGGACGCCTACTACCAGTTCTCGCTCTCGTTCGAGCGGCTGGTGCGCCTGCGCCTCTCGCCGACCGGCGGCTTCGACGGGATGATGCAGCTCGTCGGCGGCACCGTCGGCACGCTGAACATCGACGCGACGGCCGCCGCGGGCGGCATCGAAGATCAGCTCCTGCGCCTCGGCCCTGGCACCTACACCGTCCGCGTCGACGGGAACTTCGGCGGTCAGGGCAACTACACGCTCGAGATCCTGACCCGCGCCGTGGCGATCGGGGACACCTCGACGACGCCCTACGTGATCGGCAGCCTGACCGCGCCCGACCGCAGCGTGTCGTTCCAGGCCAGCACCGACCTGCTCTTCAACGACGACGGCGCGGACGGCGGCATCGGACCCGACGCGTACTATCAGTTCACGCTCGGCGCCGCGCGTCGGCTGCGCTTCCTGATCGCGCCGACCGGGTTCGACGGACTGCTCCGCGTGAGCGGCCCCTCGGGCTCGTTCCTGGTGGACGACCAGTCCATCCTCGACCTCGCCGCGGGCACCTACCTCGTCCGCGTGGACGGCCGTGCTGCGGCGGGCGGCACGTTCCGCCTCGACATCGAGCACCGCCGGAACGATGGCGAGAACGACCCGAATCCGCTCGGGGATCTCACGTCGATCGGCGCCTCGGTGTCGGGCTCGACGGCGGGCGTGGTCGACGACGCGAGCGTCGTCTGCGGCGCCGGCACCCCCAACGGTCCGGACGTCTTCCACGACTTCACGCTGAGCGCCGAGCGCCTCGTGAGCGCCTCGACCGAGCTCTCGTTCCCGGCGTTCGATACCTCGCTGCGCATCACCGCGCTCTCCGGCGCGCTCGCCGGCAGCACGTGGTGCAACGACGACGCCTCGGGCAGCACGCTGCTGTCGCGGGTCGATCAGCTCCTGCCCGCCGGCACGTACCGCATCCGCGTCGACGGCGACGCGGGCGCGTCGGGCGCCTACCGGCTCGACGTCCGCACGTCGGCCTACCTGCACGACTACGCCGCCATCGCCTACAGCATCGGCAACCTGACGACGCCCGCCATCATCAGCGCGGCCTATTCGGGCACGACCGTGGGCCTGGTCGACAACGACGCGACGATCGTCGGGCCCGACGTGTACTACACGTTCTCGCTCGGCGTGCCGCGCCGCGTCCGGATCCGGGCCACCTCGGGCGCGGGCTTCGACGGGTCGCTCGTGGTCACGGGCGGCGTCGAGGTGTCCTCGCGCGTCGGCGGCGTCGGTGATTACGACGAGACCGTCCGCGACTTCCCGTCCGGCGGCCCCTACACCATCCGCATCGACGGCGGCGCGGGCGGGGCTTACACGCTCGAGCTCGCCAACGGCGGCGCGACCACGGGCTTCGACTCGGCGGCCACCGCGTACCCTGCCGGCGAGCTCGCGCCCGCCGCGGTGCCCTCGGGTGGCTCGCCCGACGTGAGCCGCTCGTACTCGGGCACGACCCTCGGCGCGGCCAACGACGACGCGTCGGCGTCGGCGACCGGGCCGGACGTCTACTACACGTTCTCCCTCGCCAATCCGCGCCGCGTCCGCATTCGGATGACGCCGACCGGCTTCGACGGCGTGCTCGGCCTGAGCGGCCCGGTCGCGCTGACCCAGGACGTGGGCGGCACGTCGGTGGCCGAAGAGATCACCGCCGACCTCGTGGCCGGGACGTACACCGTCCGGGTCGACGGCAAGGCCGGCCTCGGCGGGGCCTACCAGCTCGATCTCGAGACCTCCTTCCGTCAAAACGACACCGCGGGCACGGCGTACGCGATCGGGAGCCTCACCGGTCCGCCGCTCCGCAGCGTGCAGTACAGCGCGACGACGGTGGGTCTGCTCAACGACGACTCGTCGAGCCCCGCGGGCAGCACCGCGACCGGCGCCGACGCGTACTACACCTTCGTCCTCGGCAGCCTCACGGACGTGTCGGTGACGCTCACGACGCCGGGCCACAACGGCCTCTTCGCGCTCTCGGGTCCGGTCGCGCAGCAGCAGGACCTGAACCCCGGGGCCGGTGCGGAGTTCTATCGGGCGCAGCTCCCGGCGGGCA
>CAIKNO010000507.1 GCA_903828805.1 uncultured Sandaracinus sp.
CGCTGAAGCCGCGAAGGCCGCCGCTGAAGCCGAGGCCGCCGCCGAAGCCGCGAAGGCCGCCGCTGAAGCCGAGGCCGCACAGGCCGCCGCTGAAGTCGAGGCCGCACAGGCCGCCGCTGAAGCCGAGGCCGCACAGGCCGCCGCTGAAGCCGCGAAGGCCGCCGAGGCCGCGCAGGCCGCCGCTGAAGCCGCGAAGGCCGCCGAGGCCGCACAGGCCGCCGCCGAAGCCGAGGCCGCACAGGCCGCCGCCGAGGCCGCGAAGGCCGCCGCGGAAGCCGACGCGGAAGCCGACGCCGCGAAGGCCGCCGACGCCGCGAAGGCCGCCGAAGTCGCGAAGGCCGCCGCGGAAGCCGACGCCGCGAAGGCCGCCGCGGAAGCCGACGCCGCGAAGGCCGCCGCGGAAGCCGACGCCGCGCGGGTGGCACGGCGGTCGATTCTCCCGCTGGAAGCCCTCGCGTCCGGGCCGATCGTGAAGGTCAGCCGGCCCCTCGAGGTGGCCCCCGAGACCTTCGGTCGGCTGATGGAGCGAACCCTCGCCCTCCGGCCCCGCTGAGGGACGCGCGATGCTCCTCACCGTCGACGTCGGCAACACGAACACCGTCCTCGGCCTGTGGGACGGGCCGCGCCTCACGAACGATTTTCGCCTCGAGACCTCGAAGGGTCGCACGCGCGACGAGCTCGTCGTCCTGCTCCGCTCCTTGCTCGACGTCGCCGGCATCGACCGCGGCCGCGTCGTCGCGTCCATCGTCGCGTCGGTCGTGCCGTCGCTGACGGAGGTCATCTGCCAGGCCACCCGCCGCACGTTCGGACACGACACGATGATCGTCGGGCCCGGCATCAAGACGGGGATGCCCATCCTCTACGAGAATCCCCGCGAGGTCGGGGCCGATCGCATCGCCAACGCGGTCGCCGCCTTCGAGCGCACCCAGAGCGCCGTCGTCGTCGTCGACTTCGGCACCGGCACCAACTTCGACTGCGTGTCCCCGCGCGGCGAGTTCCTCGGCGGCATCATCGCCCCCGGCATGCAGATCAGCGCCGAGGCGCTCTTCTCGCGCGCCGCGAAGCTCTCCCGGATCCCGATCGCCAAGCCGCCCCGCGCCATCGGCCGCAACACCCAGCACTCCGTGCAGTCCGGCATCGTCTTCGGTTACGTCGGGCTCGTCGACGGCCTGGTCGATCGCGTCCGCGCGGAGATCGACGCGCCCTGCAGGGTGCTCGCGACCGGCGGCCTCGCGTCGCTCGTGGCCCCGGAGTCACGCACCATCGAGGAGGTCGTCCCCGACCTGACCCTCGAGGGTCTCCGTCTGCTGTGGGAGCGCAACCAGGAGGGATGAACCCGTGACGCGCGGCGCTTCGTGTCCGTCCGGCGACGCCCCCGCACGTCGGGGTCGAGCGCGCATGGCCGGGGCGATCCGCTCCGCCGCGGCGCTCGCGGTGGCCTGCCTCGCGGGCGCGTGGAGCGCAGGATGCGGACCGTCCTCGCCCCCCTTCTACCCCGGGCTCGACGCGTCCCGGCACGACGGCTCCGCGCCGCACGATGCAGACGCCCCCGACGCCGAATCACCGAGCGACGGCGGCGCCGACCTCGACGCGGCCCTCGACCTCGACGCGGGCCTCGATCTCGACGCGTCCGCCGACCTCGACGCCGCGCCCGACGACGGCGGGACGACCATGGACGCAGACCTCGACGCGTCCGCGACGAGCGCCGACGCCGCCCCGCCCGAGGACGCCGCCCTCGCCGACGCCGGACCCACCGAGCGCCTGATCGTCCGCATCGACGATCCGCCCACCCATCCCGCCCGGCCCCCGATCGCGCCCTTCACGACCTGCACCGTCACCACCGCGGTCGACACGTTCCCGAGCGCCGATCACCGCACGCCCTGCACCCCCATCGACTACCCCTACCATCCGCCGGCCGGCGGCCCGCACTTCGCGTTCTGGGCCGCGTTCGAGACCTACGACGCGCCGGTGCCGTGGGGGTACCTCGTCCACGCGCTCGAGCACGGCGCGGTGGTGCTCGCCTACCGCTGCGAGCGCCCCGCCGACTGCGATGCCGTCCGCGCCGAATTCGCCTCGATCATCGCCGATCGCGGGGTGGATCCGACGTGCCGCCTCGAGGCGACCCCGTCCCGCATCATCGTCGTGCCCGACCCGCTCTTGCCGGTGCCGATCGCCGCGGTCGCGTGGCAGCACAGCTACCGGGCGACCTGCCTGGATCCCGCCTCGCTCCGGGCCTTCGTCGACGCCCACTACGCGATGGCCCCCGAGGATTTCTGCTTCCCCGGGATGGATCTGTCCGCCACCGCGTGGTGCGGTCCCTGACGAGGGCCCTCGGACGCCCGCGCCCCGGACCCACCGCGCGAGACCGTCTCCGAGCGTGTGCCGCAGGTCGCGCCCGGCACCGCCGCGCCGACCGATCGTGACCTCCCGCGGACGGCCGCCCGACGATCGTGCGAGCCCCGTGCGTTCTTCCTTGCCTCCCGGCCCTCCGTCGCGGATCGTGTGCGCCCCCGGACAGACGCCGGGGGTGTTTCACGGAGGACGCGAATGGCGAAGGCGATCCGTCGGGTGGCGGTGCTCGGCTCGGGTGTGATGGGCAGCGGGATCGCGGCGCACATGGCGAACGCGGGCCTCGAGGTGCTCTTGCTCGACATGGTCCCCAGGGACGCAGCGGACGACGCCCCGGCGAGCGTCCGAAACGCGGTCGCGGCCAAGGCCCTCGAGGCGACGCTGAAGGCGCGCCCGGCGGCGTTCTTCCACCCCACGAACGCCAAGCGCGTCACGGTCGGCAACCTCACGGACGACCTCGAGGCGGCCGGCCGCTGCGACCTCGTCATCGAGGCGATCATCGAGCGCCTCGACATCAAGCGCGGGCTCTTCGAGCGCCTCGAGAAGGTGGTGCAGCCGCACACCGTCGTCGCCTCGAACACCTCCGGCCTGCGCATCCACGACATGGTCGAGGGCCGCACCGACGGGTTCCGCAAGAACTTCCTGGTGATGCACTTCTTCAACCCGGTCCGCTACATGAAGCTCCTCGAGCTCGTCGCGGGACCGGACACCGACCCGTCCACGGTCGAGCGCATCGCGCGCTTCGGCCGCGACGTGCTCGGCAAGGGCATCGTCGTCGGCAAGGACACGCCGAACTTCGTGGGCAACCGGATCGGCATCCACAGCATGATGACGGCCATCCACCTGATGCTGCAGGACGGCCTCACGCCCGAGGACGTCGACAACATCACCGGCACGCCGATGGGCCACCCCAAGAGCGCGTCGTTCCGCACCGCCGACCTCGTCGGCCTCGACACGTTCGTGCACGTCGCGGACAACTGCTTCCAGGCCCTGCCCGACGACGAGGAGCGCGCGGTCTTCGAGGTGCCGGCGTTCATCCGCGGGATGGTCGCGGCCAAGCTGCTCGGCAACAAGACGAAGTCCGGCTTCTACCGCAAGGCCAAGGCCGGCGGCTCCGAGACCTTCGATCCGACGACGGGCGAGTACCGCGCCAAGGGCGGCTCCGAGGAGATCGCCAAGGCGACCAAGAAGATCTCCAAGATCGAGGACCCCTCCGAGCGCGTGCGCGCCCTCGCGAGCGATCCCGGCGCGGCCGGCGCGTTCGCGTGGAAGGTGCTCTCGCGCGCGATGGCGTACGCCGCTCGGCACATCCCCGAGATCACCGACTCGGTGGTCGCGATCGATGAGGCCATGAAGTGGGGCTACAACTGGGAGCTCGGCCCCTTCGAGACCTGGGACGCCCTCGGGTTCGCCGCCACCGTCGAGCGCATGAAGGCCGATGGCCTCGCGCTGCCCGCGTGGGTCCTCGCGATGCAGCAGGCTGGCGCGACC
>CAIKNO010000508.1 GCA_903828805.1 uncultured Sandaracinus sp.
GCGACGGCCCGGGCCGGTGGGACCGTGACGGCCGGTGCGGTGCGGGTCGGGCTCGCCGAGCAGACGCTCGATCTGCCGATCGGGACGGCCCTCGGAGGCAACACGTCGCGCGCGCGTCCCCTCGACGACCAGGGGCGCGTGGACGATCGAGAGGTGGCGCTCTCGGGAAGCTTCAATCCGTCGGTCGGGTTCGAGACGCTCCCGATGGTGCGTGCCGTCGCGCTCAGCGCGGGCGACGAGACGGTCGTCGTGCTTCACACGGACACGATCTTCGGCGACGACACGCTCACCCACGAGGTCGAGGCGCGGCTGGGGCCCGAGCTCGCCGGCAAGATCGTGTGGACCTCGAGCCACAGCCACACGGCGCCAGGGCAGTACTCCGCCGACACCAAGTTCCAGGTGGGGGCGGGTCCGGTGAGCGGGCTCGTGCGACGCCGGATGATCGAGCGGCTGGTCGAGACGTCCCAGCGCGCCCTCGACGCGCGGCAACCGGCGAGGATCGGCATCGCGACCGACGAGCGCTTCGACCTGGACAACCGCGTGTCGTACGACCGAAGGCCCGAGAACGATCGCCTCTTCGGAGGAGAGGAGCGCAAGGACCAGCGCCTCGCCCTCATCCGGATCGACGCGATGGACGGCACGCCGATGGCCATCCTGCCGATCTTCGGCGTTCACTCGGCGATCCTCGACGACGACGTGTCGGTGTTCAGCACCGACGCGAGCGGTGCGTTCGAGCGCGCCCTCGAGGAGCAGTTCGATCGTCCGGTGATGGCGATTCACCTTCAGGGCGCGGCGGGCGACGTCCTCGGCGCGAGCTCGACCCACGTGGACTTTCCGGACGGCGAGCCGCTCTGGGACTTCGCGCGCAACGAGGAGTGCGCGCGGCACGCGCTGCCGCAGCTGATGGCCGCGTGGGAGCGCGCGGGCGAGGTGATGCAGGACACGCTCGCGATGGAGATGGTGACCCGCAGCGTGCCGCTGGGGCCCGACTGGGAGACGTTCACGGTCCGCGGAGGCGCGCTCTCCTACGCGCCATGGGACGGGCGACGGGCCTGCGACCGGCAGGTGTATGCGGCCGACGGCACGACCCTGCGCTCGCCGATCGACGAGTTCAACGCGCCGGCGGGCGCTGGCCTCTGCGGCGAGGCCGAGGCCGGACTCATCCCGCTCGGGAGCATGCCGGGGACCGACGGACTCTTCCCCTACGGCTCCTGCACGCAGCTCCCTCGGGCCATCAACGTGCTCGGCATCGCGCTCGACTTCGTGTTCGAAGAGACGCCGCTCTGTGTCGGGACGCGGACGACGGTCGGCGCGCTGCGCCTCGGTGATTACCTGTTCGGACTCGCGCCCGGCGAGCCGCTCGTCCTCTGGCGGGACCACGTCGTGGAGGGGTCGCCCTTCCCGGCCGATCACACGTTCGTGCTGGGATACGCGATGGGCCACAACGGCTACTTGCTGACGCCGGAGGACTGGGTCCTCGGAGGCTTCGAGCCCTCGATCAACTCCTGGGGTCCGCTCGAGGGCGAGTACCTCGCGGAGCGTGTGGTGGAGATGCTGCAGCTCGCCACGACCGACGCGCGCGAGGACGCCGCCGCCGGGGGCGTCGACCGCGCCGTGGCCGCGACGTTCATGGACGGAACGCCACCCGCGGATGCCACACCGACCGCGGGCACGGTCCCTGAGGCGGTGCCCGCCGAGGTGTACTTCCGCAACCACGCGCATCCCGCGCAGGCCCAGCCCGAGGCGCGCATCGAGCGCGTGAACGGGGTCGCCCGCTTCGCGTGGATCGGGGAGGACCCGCTCGCAGGCACGCCGCGGGTCACGCTCGAGCGCGAGGTGGAGGGCACCTTCCAGCCCGCGACCCGCCGCAGCGGGCGGATCGTTCGGGACCTCGACCTCCTGGTCGTGTGGACGCCCCAGCCGCTCTACCGGACGGACGGGACGCCGCGCACGCACCACTGGACGGCGGAGTGGCAGGCCGTGAGCTGGTTCGGTGCACCCGGACTCGACGGCCTGGAGGCCCGGGCAGGCGTGCCGCTGGGGCGCTATCGATTCCACGTCGAGGGCACGGGGTACGCCCTCGACAGCACGCCGTTCGAGGTGGTGCCGGCGCCGCTGGAGATTCGCCCGCGACGAGACGGCGCCTCGGTGACCGTCGAGGCGCGGATGCAGCCGCGCGAAGGGTGGCGACTGCTTCGGATGGACGGCCTCTCGAACCGCGACGTGCCGGTCGAGGCGGGACCGCTTCGAGTCGAGATCCGCTACGCGACCGGGATGCCGGAGACGTTCGAGGCAGCGCTCGAAGGGCCCGGCATCGTCCGGGTGACGCCGTCGCGCAGCGAGCCGTGGACGGAGTTGGTCGTGCTGGATCGGTTCGGCAACCGAGGCGTCTCCGGACCCCTCTGACGGCCCCTCGCGCGCCCGGGCCGGAGTTCACGGCCACCCACGCCGCTCGGGCCTTCCGCGCTTCAATGCCACCACAATCGCCCTGACTCGGCCGCGCTCGGCGCTATGCTCGCGGGGTCCGATGGCCAAGAAGTCCGCACCTCGAACGACCGACGCCGCCCCCGCCTCTGCCGAGGTCGGCCCTCGAACGCCGGGGGCCGCCGCGGCCCGCGGACACGCAGGCGAACCTCGTCCGCGGCCGTTTCCGTGGTGGCTGGTGGGCGGCGGTGTCGTGCTCGCGGCGGCGGTCGCGCTGGGTCAGCGGGGTGAACGAAGCGGCGCGTCCTCGGGCTCCGACACGGGACGCGAGATCGGCGTGTCGGCAGGCCTGGCGTCCGTGCCGGAGCGGCTCGAGGTGCGGGTCGTGCAATCCTATCCGCACGACCCGGGCGCCTTCACGCAGGGGCTGCTGTGGCACGACGGGCAGCTCTTCGAGAGCACGGGCCTGTACGGCGAGTCCTCGCTGCGGCGGGTCGATCTCGAGAGCGGCACGGTCCGCGAGCGGCGCGAGGTCGAGCCGCGTCTCTTCGCCGAGGGGCTCGCGCGGGTCGGAGGCGAACTCTTCCAGCTGACGTGGCGAGAGCACGAGCTGCGGGTGTGGACGACCGACGGGCTCGAGCCGGTCCGCACCGTCGAGTACGAAGGCGAAGGGTGGGGGCTCTGCCACGACGGGACGAACCTCGTGATGAGCGACGGGAGCGCCCGGTTGACGTTCCGCGACCCGCAGGACTTTCACGTCGTGCGCACCGTGCGGGTGCGCGAGCGCGGTCAGGCGGTCGACCAGCTCAACGAGCTCGAGTGTCAAGGCGGGATGATCTGGGCCAACGTCTGGCAGACGGACCGGATCCTCCGGATCGATCCCCGCGACGGTCGCGTGACCGGAACGGTGGACGCGGCCGGGCTCCTGTCGCCCGAAGAGGCGCGGCGCTCGGACGTGTTGAACGGCATCGCGTGGATCGAAGAGCGCGGCCACTTCGTGATCACGGGCAAGCTCTGGCCCCGCCTGTTCGAGGTCGAATTCGTGCCGCAGGGCCGTGCTCGACGTGCCGGAGAAGAAGGCTGATGCAGCGGCGCGCGGCCCGCGAATCGACGTGGCGAGCAGGCGCCGTGGTGCTGGCGACCTGGGGCGCGCTCGTCGGGTGCGCGCTCGACCGTGCGCCCCTCGCGGACCTCGAAGGCCCCCCACCCCCGTCCGTCGATGCGGGGTTCTCGATGGACGCTGGGCCTCGCATGGACGGCGGGGCGCTGCGCGACGCGGGGCCCATCGCCGTCGATGCCGGAC
>CAIKNO010000509.1 GCA_903828805.1 uncultured Sandaracinus sp.
GCCCCTCGGAGCCTCCTCCGGCGCCGCATGCCCCGAACGTGGAGGTGAGGTGGCCGCGCCGATTGCGGCGGCGTGCCGCGCGTGAGGAGGCCCGCCACGCGCTCCGTGCGGACCCTGCGGTGCGACCGGGCCGGCCGCGGGCGCCTTGAGCAACGCCGGCGGCGCCTGGTGTGGGCCGCCACCGTCTCCGACCTGGAAGGCCGTGGCGCCCGCGCCGACGGGACGTCAGCGGCGGAGGTGCTCGACGAGCGCCTCGTAGGCCCGCGTCAACTCGCTGGCCAGCCGCTTCGCGGTCCGGTGCTTGTCGGGGTCGGCGGCGTGCCGTTCCGGGTCGTACTTGGCCTGGAGTTCTCGGTACCGTTTCTCCACGGCGTCCGCGGAGGCGGTCGGGGGAAGCTCCAGCATCGCGAAGTACCGGCCGACGTCGTGCCGTGCCACCGCCGCCGATGCGGCCGACCGGGCATCGACGGAAGTCGACCCGACATCCGCCGTGGACGACCTGCGCGGGGTGGCGCGGGATCGCCGGCGGCGCTGGAGCTCCGCGGCGAGTTCGTCGTCCGCGAGGTCGGTCACGCTTCGGTCGAGCACCCGGAGGGGTCGATCGGACTCGGACGTGGTCATTCGTCGGACGTCGAGGCGGCGCTCGGTTGACCGGTCAGCAGACGCTCGATGAGGTGCTTGGAGTACTGGCTCAGTTCGCGAAACACGACCCCCATGCCCGAAGGATCGCTCTGCACGCGGACGACTTCACCGATGCCCTCGATGGTCTCGATGTCATCCATGATCACGGTGAACTTGAGGTTCACCCGGGTGCCGATCGGCAGCGGCTGCTTGCTCTTCACGAACACCCCCGAGCGGGAGATGTTCGTGACGTACTCCTGGATGAAGGCGTCGAAGGACTCGAAGTCCTTGTTGATCGTCACCCGCTCCGCCGTGCGAAGCTCGTCACCGTCGTTCTCGTTCGCAGGCGTCGTCGACATCGGTCCTCCCTCCGCGCTCGTCTCGGGCCGCACCGGTCAGGAGCCGCCGAGGTCGAACTGCTCGAGATGATAGTCCTTCCTTGCCTGCAACACGATCTGCCGTGCGTACCGGGCGCTGGCCCGCATGAGCGCGTCCTTCTGCTCCCGCTGCATCGCGTCGATCACCGCGGGGTGCGCGTTGACCACGACCTTGAACCCCGGGAGGGAGTCCTTCTCTCGGCGGATCTGCCGAAGGATCTCGTGGCAGACCGTCGTCTTGCTCTGCAGCTGGCCGGTGCCGTCGCAGTAGAAGCAAGGCTCGTAGAGCGTGCGCCCGAGCGACTCGCGCGTGCGCTTACGCGTCATCTCGACGAGACCGAGCTCGCTGATGCGCACGACCGTGGTCTTGGCCTTGTCGCCCTTCAGCGATTGGAGCAGGGCCTTGTAGACCTTCTCGCGGTGGGCGCTCCGCTCCATGTCGATGAAGTCGAGCACGATGATCCCGCCGATGTTCCGGAATCGGAGCTGGTAGGTGATCTCCTTGGCCGCCTCCAGGTTCGTCTGGAAGATCGTCTCCTCGACGTCTTTGCCCTTGCCGGTGAACCGGCCGGTGTTGACGTCGATCGCGGTCAGCGCCTCGGCCTGATCGATGATGAGGTACCCGCCGCTCGGCAGCGGCACCTTCCTCGAGAGGGATCGGGCGATCTCGTCCTCGATGCCGAACTCGTCGAAGATGGGATCGGCGCCCTGGTAGAGCTCGATGTCGCCTGCACGCTCGGGCATGAAGGCCTCGACGAACTGCATGAGCCGCGCATGCTCTTCACGGTCGTCGATGACGATCTTCGCGACGTCCTCGGTGAGGAGATCCCGTGCCGTGCGCAGCACGATGTCCAGCTCCGAGTAGAGCGCTTGCGGGGCACGCCGCGCCGTCTTCTGCTTCTCGGCGACGCCCTCCCAGGTCTTCACCAGGTACCCGACGTCGGCCTTCAGCCCGCCCTTGGTGAGCCCGGCCGCGACGGTGCGGACGATCAGCCCGCCGTGCGGCGGCTTCACGGCCTCGATCACCTCCCGGAGGCGCTTCCGCTCCTTGTCGTTGCCGATGCGCTTGCTGACGCCGACCTGGTCGATGGTCGGCATGTAGACGACGAAGCGGCCCGGCAGCGACACGTGCGAGGTGACGCGCGCGCCCTTCGTGCTGATCGGGCCCTTGCTCACCTGGACGACGATCTGCTGGCCTTCCTTGAGCACGTCGCGGATCGGTGTCTTGCGTGAGAGGCGCGACGAATCCCGGTCGTCCTTTCGGCCTTCCTTCGTCTCGTCGGCTTCTTCGTCGTCCCCGGCGTCCTTGTCGCCGACGAGCTTGTCGAAGTCTTCCTGCGGGATCACGTCCTCGACGTGCAGGAAGGCTGCTCGGTCGAGCCCGATGTCCACGAACGCCGCCTGCATGCCGGGCAGCACGCGGGTGACCTTGCCCAGGTAGATGTTGCCGACGGGGCTGCGGTCGCGCTCCCGTTCGACGTAGATCTCCGCGAGAATCCCATGTTCGATCAAGGCGACGCGGGTCTCACCGACGTCGCAGCTGATCACGATTGTGCTCTGTGCCATCTGCCTCGTTTCCTTCACGGAGGCAGGGCCCGTTCCCCACGCCACGCGGCTCCCGGTCCAGCGGGGAGCGCGATGTCTCGGGCCTGTCCACGTCCGCTGCGCTCGACTCGCCCCGGGCATGGAAGCCAGGGGCTGCGGCCGACTCCGCGCCAGGGCGAGGAGCCGCGCCAGGTCGTGGCGCGCGCGAACGGAGACACGCCGGCTCGAGCCGGTGGCGGAGGGACGGTGGCCCCGTCCGTCCGCCGTTCAGCTCGGCCCGAAGATCGCCTCGATCTCCGCGCGTACCTTGTCTTCGTCCTTGGCGCGGGCGACCGCGATCTCCTTGACGATGAGTCCCCGGGCCTTCTCGAGCATCTGCTTCTCACCGAAGCTCAGCGCCTTGGTCGCGCGGAGTCGGCTCAGGTCCCGGAGGACCTCGGCGACCTCGAAGACGGAGCCCGTCTTGATCTTGTCCATGAAGCCGCGGTAGCGCCGGTTCCACGTCTGGTTGTCGAACTGGATGTCCTCGATCTTCAGGATCCGGAAGATCTCCCGGATCTCTTTCTCCGAGATCGGCTTGCGCAACCCGATGTGCGTCGCGTTGTTGACCGGGACCATGATCTTGTGGTCCGTGTCGAGCAGTCGCAGCACGTAGAAGCGCTGACGGTTTCCGGCGATGTCCTTCTCGTCGATGGACACGACCTCGGCGACTCCACGGGCCGGGTACACGGCCTTGTCGCCAACCTTGAACTCGTGGGGCCGGGCGGCCGGGGCCGCGGGCGCGACGACGGCGGGGACCGCCGTTCTCGCCTTCGCGTCCTGGACCTTCGCCTCGACCTGCTTGCGGGCCTGCATGAGGACTCCTTGGGTAAGACCTTGGAGCCGGCTCTTCCTCACCGCCCCCGACTTCGGGGGTGCCACCGCCGTCGCGCTCTCCGCGCCGCCGGGGGCCGAGGCTCGGGGCGACCTTCGGCACCGGGCCGCGAGGACGCCGGGAGAAACCGGCAGAAACGTTGCGTCGACCAGCGACGCGGAGCCACATGGTAAGGCGTCGGGGGGGGGCGGTCAATCCGAGCCGTCGAGTGGAACCGGCGCTCTCGGCGGGGGCCGACGTCGAAGAGGTTTACACCGGAGGCGGGCTCTGGTAAGCGACCGGGCATGGACGCAGCCGATCTCGACGGGCGATACCAGCGCGACGCCGCCGCGCTGGCTCAAGCCAGGACCCTCGCGGCCAACCGCAGCTTCTTCCTGCTCTTCGGCGTGTGTGTGCTCGTGGGGCTCGTCGGTCTGCTGGTCGTCGGCGTGAGCGGCACGCCCGGCTGGATCGTGACCGCGGCCATCCTCGGCATCGGCACGGGCGCCTCGTTCTCCGGCAAGGCGGACGACATCATGTTGCTCGGGGTGGCGCTGATCGGCGCCTGCTGCGGGCTGCTGGCGCTGGCGGTCACCGCCCAGGTCATTCTCGGCCACTGATCCGGCCCGCTCGTCCGGGCAGGCCCTTCGTGATCGAATCCCCGTACGAGCTGGACGTCGACACGGCCCTCGTGGCGCGCGGCGACGGGCGCTTCGCGGTCCACGTCACGGACCGCTGGAACATCGGGGCCGCTCCGAACGGCGGCTACCTCGGGGTCATCACGACCCGCGCCATCGCGGCCGTGCTGCCGCAGCCGGACCCGTTCAGCGTCACGTCGCATTACCTCGCGGTGGCGCGGCCGGGGCCCGCAGAGGTCGTGACGGAGGTCGTGCGGCTGGGGAAGGGGCACTCGACGGCCGAGGCCCGCCTGGTCCAGGGGGGGCGAGAGATCGTCCGGACCCTCGCGGTGTTCGGCGACCTCGGCACCCTCGAAGGTCCGACCGACGTGCGGTGTCGACTGCCTCCGCTCCCGGCGCCCGAGGACTGCGAAGAGGGTCGCCCTGCGCCGAGCCTGCCGGTGATCGCCGAGCGGCTCGACGTGTTCATGCCGAAGGGCGCCGCGAGCTGGATGTCGGGCATCCGGAGCGAGGTGCCCGAACTCGGAGTGTGGATACGGTTGCGCGATGGTCGCGCGCCCGACCCGATCTCGCTCGTGTTCTTCGCGGACGCGTTCCCACCGCCGGTGCTGAATCTCGGCGCCGTGCAGACGCCCTGGGTACCGACGCTCGAGATGACGGTGCACGTTCGGGCACGTCCCGCGCCGGGCCTCTTGCGCGCGTGGTTCCGGACCCGCGCGCTGATGCATGGATACCTCGAGGAAGACGGCGAGATCTGGGACTCGACCGGCACGCTCGTCGCGATGTCGCGGCAGCTCGCGCGCGTCCACCGGGGCTGACTGAACGGAGGCTCCGACGACGGCGGGGCCGGCGAGGGAGAAGGCGATGGCGTTTCGGACGAGCGTTCGGGTGCGGTTCGGGGACGAAGACCACGCGCGCATCGTGTACTACCCGCGCTTCTTTCATTTCTTCCACATGGCGTTCGAGGACTTCTTCGACCAGCAAGGGCACCCCTACCGGACGTGTCTCGACGCGGGCGTCGGGTGGCCTTCGGTGCATGCGGAGGCGGACTACCGGCAGCCCGTGCGGTTCGGCGACGACCTCGACATCGAGGTCACGGTGCCACGCATCGGAACCCGCTCCGCGACCTTCCGCTACGTCGGCACGCGCCGTGGCGACGACGCGCCCGCGGTGGTCGGGACGGTCGTGGTGGCCTGCATCGACATGCAGACCATGAAGGCTCAGCCCATTCCCGACGAGTACCGCGTGCTGTTCGAGCGCCATCGCGCGTCCAGCCTCGAGCCTTCGGGGGCCTGACGGGCCGCGTCGCCAGGAGGCCTCGCCCGCAGGACGCGGCTAGGCCGCGGGCATCCTCGGAGCGTACCCCTCGCCCGACGGATCGAGCACCCAGACGTCGGGCGTCTCGGGGCGGATCCCCTCGTCCCGCAGAGGCGCCTTCTGCGTGCGGTATCCGTCGGTCGAGCCGAGCTCGGCGACCTGCCGGAGGAATCGCGGGCGCCGAGCGGCCGGCAGCGCGGACACGATCTCGCGGCCGAGTCGCTCCAGATCGGCGGTGGCGTCCCGGAGCATCACCGCCGCCGTGAGCGCCTGGCCCGGCGCGCCGGGGCCCTCGACGCCGTAGACGGCGGCCCGGCGAACGCCCGGCAGTCGGCACAGGGCGTCCTCGACGGCGATGGTCGGCACCGGTCCGGCCGACGTGCGGACGACGTCGGCGAGCCGGTCGACGAACCAGTGGTCCCCATCGGCGTCGCGTCGCATGAGGTCCCCGCTGACGAACCACGCATCGCCAGGGTCGAACACGCCGCGCAGCACCCGGGCCGCGGTGTCGGATTCGTTCTCGGCGTAGCCGTCGAACCCCACCGTCGGATGCGCGGTGTCGATCCGCGCGATGAGCACGCCGGGCTCGTCGATGCCGGCCATCCGGAGGCGGCCTGCTTCGTCGCGGGCGAAGTCTTCGCGGGCGAAATCCCAAGGGACGAGTGCGAGGTCGGTGCTGCCCGGCAGGGGACGCCCGAGCGCTCCGACCTTGGCGCCCGAGGCGTTGGCCAGCACCGCGTTGCCCTCGGTCGACCCGTAGAACTCGAGCACGGACGCACGGCCGAAGCGTGAAGTCACCCGTTCCCAGACGTCGGTCCGCATCCCGCTGCCCGCGAAGAGGCGCACCGGCGAGTGGGCGTCGAGGGGCGAGGGAGGCGCCTCGACCAAGACGCGCAGCATGTCGCCTGCGTAGAAGACGGCGGTCGCGCCGTAGCGCCTGACCTCGGACCAGAACACGTCCGGGTCGAAGCGCTTGGCGAGCGCGAGCCTCGAGCCTCCGACGAGGGCCCCGCCGACCGCGACGAGCATGCCGGCCGCGTGGTGGAGCGGCAGGCAGCAGTAGACGGTGTCGTTCGACGTGAGCGTGCACCCGGCGGCGGCGCCCAGCGCGCTGAAGGCCCAGCGGCGGTTGGTGATGCGGGCCGCCTTGGGCACCTCGCCGCGCCCGGCGGTGAAGATGATCATGGCGAGATCCGAGGCCCGCCCGGCGTCGGGAACGTACCCCCCGGGGAGGACGACGGCCTCGGGGTCGATGGTCTCCATGTCGAGCACGTCCGGGGGCAGCGTGCGGCTCTCACCGACGCCGCCGAGCACCAGCACGGGCCCCGGGAACGCCTCGCGCGCGGCGGCCGCGTGCTCGGGATCCGTCACCAGGAACTCCATCGGCGCCAAGCGATGCGCGTGGCCGAGCGTGA
>CAIKNO010000510.1 GCA_903828805.1 uncultured Sandaracinus sp.
CCCGTGGGAGCCGACCGGCAGACCGGGGGCCATCTTCTCGGTGACGACGATGGCCGCGAGCGGCACCCCGCCGGCGATGCCCTTCGCGAGCGAGCACGCATCGGGGCGCACCCCGCTCCACTCGCGCGCGAGGAACTTGCCGGTGCGGCCGTAGCCCGTCTGCACCTCGTCGAAGAACAGGAGCGCGCCCGCGGCGTCGCAGATCTCGCGCGCGCCCTGCAGGTACGCGTCGGCGCCGACGATGAGGCCACCCTCCGCCTGGATCGGCTCAAGGAACACGGCCGCGGTGCGCGGCCCGACCGTCGCGCGGAGCGCGTCGAGGTCCCCGTAGGCGATGTGGCGCACGTCGGGGACCATGGGCCCGAAGCCCTCGTGGTACTTCGGCTGCCCGGTCAGGGTGACGGCGCCCATCGTGCGGCCGTGGAACGAGTTCCACGTCGAGACGAGCTCGGTCCGTGCCTTGTCGCCGCGCAGGTAATGCCACTTGCGCGCGAGCTTCATCAGCCCTTCGTTCGCCTCGGTCCCGCTGTTGGCGAAGTAGATCCGGTCGAAGCCCGTGCGGCAGAGGATCTCGCCGGCGAGCTCGATCGCGCGGTCGGAGAAGAACAGGTTCGAGGTGTGGATCAGCGTGGCCGCCTGATCGGCGACGGCCTTGGCGAGCACCGGATGCGAGTGCCCGACCGAGAGCACCGCGATTCCTCCTGAAAAATCGAGGAATTCGCGACCTTCGACGTCCCACACGCGGCAGCCGAGGCCGCGCGCCAGCACGAAGGGCGCTTGTCGGTAGTTCGGAACGAAGAGCTTCTGGGCCTGATCGTAGAGCGCTCGGTTGGTCGCCATGCGCGGGGGTGTACCATCCCGCGGCGCACCGCGCGAAGCCCTCAATGCCCGGCGAGATCGCCCCAGACGGCCCGCAGCCGCGCGTCCCGTCCGCAGCCGAGCCGGTACTCCGCGTAGCGCGTCGGGTGCGTCCGGTAAAAGTCCTGGTGGTACGCCTCCGCGACCCAGAAGACTTGGGCATCGGTGACCTCGGTGACGATCTCCCCCGGCAGCAGCTGGGCGACCCGCGCGCGGCTCTCTTCCGCCGCCGCCCGTTGCGCCGCGCCACGCGGGAAGACCGCGCTTCGGTACTGCGTGCCGCGATCGCAGAACTGACCGCCCCGCTGCGTGGGGTCGACGTTGTGCCAGAACACGTCGAGCAGCTGGGCATAGGTCACGCGCGCCGGATCGAAGCGCACGTACACCGCCTCGGCGTGGCCGGTGTCGCCCTCGCACACCTCGTCGTACGAGGGCCCGTCGACGTGGCCGCCGGTGTAGCCGCTGAGCACCGAGAGCACCCCCGGGACGCCCTCGAAGGCCGTCTCCTCGCACCAGAAGCACCCCCCCGCGAAGATCGCCACGTCCTCGGAAGGGCCCGGCGCGGGAGCCGCCTCGGTGGCCAGGGCGCGGACGGAGGTCGAGGCGCCGCCCGAGGCGCCCGGGCCGCTGCCCGGCGACCCGCACCCCGACAGGGCGAACAGGAGACCGAGGGCCGGCGACAGGACCGAGGCGACACGGGACGTGGCGGGGGGCAGAAGGCGCATCCGCTGGTTGTGTGGCCGGTCGGGCGCCGCGTCACGCCGACGGTGCGGACATGGCGAGCGCGGCCCGCCGTCTCACGGCGAGGCGGTGATCTCGGTGCCGATGCCGCGGTCGGTGAAGAGCTCGAGCAGGGCCGCGTGCTGCATGCGCCCGTCGATGACGTGGCACTTGTGCACGCCCATCGAGATCGCATCGAGCGCGCACTGGACCTTCGGGATCATGCCCCCGCTGATGGTGCCGTCCTCGATCAGCGCGCGGACCATCGCCGCGGACATCGACGAGGCGACCTCGCCCGAGGCGTCCTTCACGCCCGCGATGTCGGTCATCAGGACGAGCTTCTCGGCGCCCATCGCCGCCGCGATCGCGCCCGCGACGGTGTCCGCGTTGACGTTGAGCGAGCCGCCCTCGTCGTCGACGGCGACCGGAGCGACCACCGGGATGAAGCCCCCCGCGAGCAGCTGCTCGAGCAACGCGGTGCGGACCTCGACGATGCGCCCGACGCGCCCGGGGTCCACGACCCGACCGGTCTTGGTGCGCATCTCGACGATCTTCTCGCCCCGCAGGAAGGCGTCGTCCTTGCCCGAGAGGCCCACGGCGCGCGCGCCGTGCTTGCACATCAGCGACACGATCTCCTGGTTGACCCGGCCTCCGAGGACCATCCCGACCACGTCCATCGTCGCCTCGTCGGTGACCCGGAGGCCGTCGATGCGCTCGCTGACCACGCCCAGGTTCGCGAGCATCGCATCGATCTGCGGGCCGCCGCCGTGCACGACGATGGGCTGCAGCCCGACGAGCTTCATCAGCGTGACGTCGCGCGCGAACGAGTCGCGCAGCGCGGGATCGATCATCGCGTGGCCGCCGTACTTGATGACGAACGTGCGGCCGTGGAAGCGGCGGATGTAGGGCAGCGCCTCGTGGAGGATCGAGGCCTTGTGAATGAGGTCCTGCATGGCTCTGGGGCGACGTTGTAGCAGAGCGCCCCCGCCCCGGGTCCGACGCGTTCGATCGGGACGGACTCCGGGGGCGAACGACTGCTACCTCGCGCGCTCGGAGGCTCGCTGCACCGCGTCGAGCAGAGGCGCGGCGCGATGCTCTCCGAGACACCGACGGACCGTGGTCGCGGTCGCGCAGAGCCGTTCCCCGACCAGGATCCGATGGCCGAACACCGCCGCACCGGCCTCGGTCGTGCCGAGCGCGAGGGTCTCGACGCACACCTCGTCGTCCGCGACGACCCCGCTCCGGTACGTGACCTCCTCGGCGACGGGGACGAGGGCGAGGGGAGAAAGCCCCGCGGCCCGCATCGCCACCGAGAGGGCCTCGTCGCAGAAGTCCACGTAGGCAGGGTGGTTCGCGTGATCGAGCGGATCCATCCACGTCCACCAGGCCCGGAACGTGAATCGATGCGGCGGGTGCGGAGGCGCCGCCACCGCGACGACGGGCAGCGAGGGCCCCTCGTCCTCGGGCGGGCCGGCGTGCACCGGGAACGCCTCGAGCAGCGATGCCGGGCCCCGCGCCGGCGCCATCGACGCGCTGCAGTGCACCCATTCCTGTCGGCCGGTCGCCACGGGCCCCCGCGCCGAGCGCACCCGCACCTCGCGCGTGCAGAGCATCCCGCGCCGCATCCGGGAGACCCAGGTCGCGCCCTCGAGGGGCTCCCCGTAGAGCGCCTCGAGGTGATGCTGCACGAGCATCGAGCGCACGACGAACGCCGTGCCCTCCTGACGGTAGCGGACGGGCGGCCACCCGGACGCCGTCGAGGCCTCGACCGCGAGGTCCTGGAAGTGCCTCCACACGTCCGCGGCCCGGGCGGCATCCCGCGCGGAGAACGCGTGGCGCGGAAGCGTGCTCACGTGCTGGAACATGGAGCCGGGATAGCACGAAGACGGCGACCGCCCCGCGGGGCGCTCAGCGCGACTCGTAGACCTTCATCGCGGGCAGCTCGACGGCTGTGAGGAACCCGTCGTTGCCGCAGCCGGTGTCGATGGCGATGACGCACTCGCCGGCCCAGAGATCGAGCGGATCGTCGGGCGTGTAGGTCGAGAGCTCCGGCGGCAGGTACTCGGTCTTCGTGTGGCCGATGACGACGCGCTTGCCGCGGTACGACCGGAAGAATTCCTCGCTGCGGGTCCACAGCAGAGCGGTCTGCGGCGACGTGTCGCGGGGATGGAGGAACGCCCCGTCCCGCTGCAAGAGCCCGGCGTGCACGTAGATCGCGTGTTCGTCCTCGTACCACCAGGCGAGCGACTGCATCCACGCGACGACGTCCTCGGGGAAGAAGCGGCCCGAGAAGAGCGCATCGACCTCGTCCTTGCGCGCGAGCTCGTCGTTCTCGGGGCGCGGACCGCCGGTGTACGAGCGCATCGTCGCCAGGCATCCGTTGCCTGGCGGAAACACGAACTCCGGCCAGCCGCGCTCGCGAACGCGGAGCCATGCATCCTCGTGGTTGCCGCGCAGCGTGATCACCTTGCAGCCGAGCTCCCGCTCGAAGGCCCGCACCACCCGCACGACCTGCTCCGACGCCGGGCCGCGATCCACGTAGTCGCCGAGGAACACGAGGGTGTCGTTCTCGTTCAGGAGCGGCAGCTTGGCAACCAGCGCGCGAAGGTGGTCGATCTCGCCGTGGATGTCGCCGATGGCGAAGGTGCGGGGCTGCACCCGCGCAGGGTACATCGGAACCTCGGTTGCCGCGCGACGGAGGCCGCTCCACCCTCGCCCCGATGCATCTCGACGTCCCGCCCATGCCCGTGGTCCCTGTGTCGCAGCGCGGCGAAGGCAGCCTGCTGCTGCGCTACGAGGACGTCACCCAGGACGGGCGCCTCCGGCTCGAGCCGCTCAGCCACGGGCTCGGTGCCGCCGTGTGGCGAGGCTGCCTCGAGGCCCACCCGATGGTCCCCGCGCTGGTGGCCCGTGGGGTGCTGCCGATCCTGTCGCGATTGCAGTTGCACAGCCAGGAAGGACCTTTCGCGGTCCGCCCCGCGCTTCGCTGCGACGGAGCCTACGAGCTGCTCCGGACCCGCAGCAGCACGGGCGAGCCTCGGCTGCGCCTCGACATGGGCGCGGTCGTTCGCGGGATCCGGGGCCGCACGTTCGGCCCTCCGTCGCCCGGAGACGGCGCCGAGCACGTCGTCGGAGAGGTCTTCGCGGAGCACGTGCTCACCCGCCCCTTCGCGGCCAAGGGCGAGCGGCGCGTCACGACCCTCCCCCCCGAGCTCGTCGACGTCTCGACCCTCCGCGAGGTCGCGCCCCGTCCCGCGGACGCGTGGGAGCGACTGCCCGAGGGCGTCGAGGCGGCGGAGGACGCGCTGCGGCTCGACCCGATGCCCTTCGCGTTCGGGCTCGGGCACACGGACTCGAACCAGCACGTCAATTCGCTCGTGTACGTGCGGCTCCTCGAGGAGGCCGCGCTGCGGCGCTTCGCGGTCCTCGGATGGCCCACCGCGGTGTTCGCGCAGGCGGCCGACGTCACGTACCTGCGTCCCTTCTTCGCCGGCGACCGGGCCCGCGTGTGGTTGCGGGCCTACCGGTCGGGCGACGCGCTCGGCGTCGTGGCAGCGGTCACGGCGGAGGATGCGGAAGGCGTCGAGGCCGGCGGTCCGGCGCAGGACGGCGGCCCGGGCCGGGCGCACTGCGTGGCGCGCCTCCGCTTCGTGCCGTGAACCGGCGCACCGCGACCGCTACTTGAGGAGGCCCTCCGCGCGCATCGCGTCCTGCACCGCGGGGCGCGCGCCGATCCGCTCGAGCAGGCCGAGCAGGCGCGGGAACCCCGAGAGGTCCACCGCGACGAGCCGGCCCCAGCGCGCGACCGTGAACAGGTACGCGTCGGCGATCGTGAAGTGCTCGCCCGTGAGGTGGGTCTTGCCCTCGAGCTGGGACTCGACCCACGCGAAGCGCTCGCCGAGGCGTGCGCGCGCGAGGGCCTTCGCCTCGTCGGGCATCGCGGCATTGAACAGCGGGCTGAAGCCCTTGTGCAGCTCCGACGTGATGAAGGTCATCCACTCGTCGACGCGCACCCGCGCCATCGTCCCGTGGGCAGGCGCGAGGCCCGACTCGGGCGCGTGGTCGGCGATGTAGCCGACGATGACGGCGCCTTCGGTGATCCGCGTTCCATCGTCGAGTTCGAGGACCGGGACGTACCCCTTGGGGTTGATGGCGTAGAAGTCCGACCCGTCGGCCAGGGTGTGGGTGCGCGTGCTGATCCGCACGGGCTCGAAGGCCATGCCGGCCTCGCGCAGGGCGATGTGGGGCGAGAGCGAACAGGCACCAGGGCTGAAGTAGAGCTTCACGGCGTTCCTCCGAAGGCGGAAGCGCAGACGCTAGTTCCCGACCCCCGGAGGGTCAACGACGGGATGCCTGACGGGCGCCCCGCAGGCCCTCATCACGGGTGCGGCCCGAGGGGCGGCGCAGCGCGGGCATCGAGACCGCGACGCCGTCGGCGAGCCGGTCGCCGGGATTCACGACGACCACGTCCCCTTCGCTCAGCCCCGACCGCACCTCGGCCTGCACACGGCCCAACGCCCCGACATCGACGGCCACGAGGCGCGCCTTGCCCTCGCGGACCACGTAGGCGCCCCATCCCCGACCGCTGCGGAAGAGGGTTCCCAGCGGCACGAGCAGCGCACCTTCGATGCGCGCGACGCGGATCTGAGCCTCGACTCGATAACCGTCGCCCAGCGAACCGTCGCCCGCCCGGGGACCCTCGAACGAGACCACCACGCGAACGCGCTGCTCGTCGACGCCGAGCGCCGAGGAGCGACGGAAGGCCGATGGTTCGACGCGGTTCACCTGTCCCTCGAGGACCGACCCGCCGCCCCAACCCTCGAGCCGCACGGGCGCGCCCCGGACCACCCGGACCGCGTCGGCCGTGAGCACCTCGAACACGGCCTCGAGGGACTCCAGCGCGCCGAGCTCCATCAGCGGCGAGCCGAGTCCGACGGGACCTTCGCTCTGCACGAACACCTGGAGCACGACGCCGTCGATGGGTGTCCGAACCACGACGGGGGGCAGACGGGGGGCGCCCTCCCCGCCCCGCGCCGCCGCCTCCGCGATCGCGAGCTCGTGGCGCGCAGCCAGCACCGAGAGCTCCGCCGCACGCAGGGCCGAGCGCTGCACGTCACGCTCCGTCTCGGCCTGCTCCACCGCGCGCATCGGCGCGGCCCCACGGGCCGCGAGCGCCCGCTGCCGCTCGGCCTCGCGCTCCACGAGGAGAAGCGCCCGTCGCACCTGCCCCCGGACCACCGCGGCCCGGGCCGCCGCCGCTCGAACCGCCGCCACGCGCGCGGTGCTCTCGCTCCGCGTGCGCGCATCGAGGAGCGGCGAGGGGAGCGGCTCGAGCGACGCGAGCGCCTCGCCCGCGTGGACGCGGTCCCCCGGGTGCAGCGAGATCCGGGCGAGCTCTCCCGCGTGGGGTGCGCTCACGACAAAACGCTCGGGCACCCGGGTCACGCCTTCCTCGTCGACGGTCACGTCGAGCCGGCCACGCTGCACGACGACCCCCTCCACCGACACGGGCTCGGGCATCCACGCCCACACGAGCGCGGCCACCCCGGCGAGCGCCGCGACGCCCATCGCCGCGCGCCCGAGCCATCGCCTCCGGGACGCCCTCCGGGTCGAGGCGTCGGGGGCCGTCGGGATGGGATGCCCCGCCTCGAGGTCGCGGGTCTTCATTCGCGCGCCTTCAGGACGGCCAGCAGATCGAGGCGATCGAGGCGCCGCCGCACCAGCAGCGCGCTGAAGAGGCCCGCCGCGAGCGTGACCGTGATCGCGAACGCGTAGGTGCTGCGCGAGACGGACGCGCTGAGGCGGTACCTCTCGGCGTCCACGGTGGCGAGCACCGCCTGCGCGAAGCGCGCCCCGAGCCAGGCGCCGATCGGGATGGCCAGGAGACCGTGCACCGAGAGCTCGCCGAGCAGAACGCTGCTGATCTCGCCGCGGGTGAAGCCCAGGACGCGCAGGCTGGCGAGGTCGCGCGCGCGCAAGGACAGCGCCACCCGCGCGTGGTTGTAGACGACGCCGGCCGCGATCACGGCCGCGAAGAGCGTGAGCACGAAGGTGGTCGTGCCCATCGTGCGCCCGGTCTGCGCGCGAAAATGAGCCACGAGCGCCGTACGGCGCGTGACCGAGAACACTCCAGGCAGCGTCGCCAGGCGCCGTCGCACCGCCCCGAGCGCCCACGGGTCGACGCGCAACCACACCGAGGTGACGCGGTGTTGCTCGCGCAGCAGCACGTCGAGGTCGTGCGTCGTCAGGTGAAGGGCGAGGCCGTACGGCTCCTCGACCGCGCCGGTCACCGACACCCATCGCACGGGATGCGCGCCCTCGACGAGCTCGAGCTCGACCACGTCCCCCACGGACACCCCGAGCACCTCGGCCAGCTTGCCGGTGAGCAAGGCACCCCCCGATGGCACCCGCACCGGCGCCCCGTCGGCATCGAGGAGCGCACGGAGCGTCGCCCCCGCGGGATGCCCGACGACCCGGACGTCCCTCACCCGCGCGCCGCTGCGGACCCGGCCCGGGACCTCCCGCCCGCCCTCGGCACGAAGCACTCCGGGCATGGCCCCGAAGGTCCGGACCACGCGCGCGGGGCGTGGGCCCAGGAACCGCACCTCGAGGTCCTCGCGCATCGAGCGCTCGAACTGGTGCGCGATCAGCGCCTCGAGCGCGTCGCGTCCGAACCAGCCGACGATCACGACCGCGATGCCGAGCGCGATGCCGAACGACGACAGGCAAGCGCGGATCGGATGGCGCTCGAGCTCCCGCAGGACCATCCGGCCGGACGTCGGGACGAGGCGGCCCAGCGGCCCCGCGGAGAACCACGAGAGCCGATACTCGGTCGGCGCCTCGGGGCGCATGGCCTCCGCGGGAGGCAACGCCGCGATGCGGCGGACGGTCTGACCTGCCCCGACGAGCGCGGCCCCGAGGCTTCCGAGCACACCGACCAGCACGACCGGGGCGGAGAGCCGCTCCCGCACCTCGGAGAACCGAAAGAACTCGAGGTAGAGCGCCAGCATCCCCCGCCCGAGCCACGCGCCGGACGCCACCCCGATCACCGCACCGAGCGACACCACCACCGAGACCAGCGCGAGGTAGTGCTGAGCCACCTCGCGGTCCCGATATCCGAGGGCCTTGAGCGCGGCGACCTGCCCCCGCTGCAGGTTCACCAGGCGGCCGAGGACCAAGTGGACGAGGAACGCCGCCACCGCGAGGAAGAGCAAGGGCGCCACGGTGGAGAATGCCCGCAGCTGCACGAGCTCCCCGTCGATCAGCGCGTTCGACGGCTGCCGGGATCGTCCGAACGCGCCGCGACCTCCATAGGGCGCGAGCCGCCGATCGACCTCGGCGATGACCGCCCGCTCCGAGGCATGAGGGCCGAGCTGCAGGACGACGTCGTCGAAGACCCCCGCCTTGTCCGTCGCGGCCGCGAGCGCGTCGCGCGCCATCCACAGGACCGCGCTCCGGCCCTCGGCCTCGAGGGCCCCCTCGGTGGTGGCGAACACGTACTCGGGAGAGACGGCGATTCCCACCACGGTGCAGACGCGGCGGCGCCCCTCGAGGACCCACGACAGGCGGGACCCGAGCCCGATCCCCTGACGCGAGGCGAACGCCTCGAGCAGGAGCACCTCGTCGCCTCGCCCCGGGTGAGGCAGCCTTCCCGAGACGACGTGCACGTGGTTCAGAGGCGCCTCGCCCTCGATCGGGAGCGACACGACCTCGGCGACGGCCGGCTCCGGCGAAGAGGCGAGGGGCAAGAGGCCGCGCTCGACGAGGCGGGGGTACACGCGCTCGACGCCCTCGATCCGGGAGAGCTCCGCTTCCACGCGCGCGGGCGCCCGGACGAGCCGACAGAACACGTGTCCGAAGCGGCCCGACGCGTAGTCGGCATCGCGCGTCGCGAGCAGCGACTCGTAGGTGCTCCGCAAGCAGACCCAGGCGCTGATCCCCGCGGCCACGACCAGCGCGATCGTGACGACCTGTCCGCGGAGCCGGACCAGATCGCGCACGAGTTTGCGGTCGAGGGCGCGCATCCGCTCACCACTTCAGGTCCCGCGCCCGCGCGCGCTCGGCGTTCCGCACTTCGCGTTCGATCCGCCCGTCCGAGAGCGTGATCACGCGGTCGGCGAGGCTCGCGATCGGCGCGTTGTGGGTGATGATGCAGGTGGTGGTCCCGAGGGTCGCGTGCACCGTCTCGAGCACCTCGAGCACGACGATGCCGGTCTTGACGTCGAGGGCCCCGGTCGGCTCGTCGCAGAGCAAGATCTCCGGGCGCTTGGCGACCGCCCTCGCGATGGCCACCCGCTGTTGCTCGCCGCCGGAGAGCTGGGAGGGAAAGTGATCCATCCTCGCGCCGAGGCCCACCATCTCGAGCGCTTCGCGCGCCTCCATCGGATCGCGGGCGATGTCGGTGACGAGCTGGACGTTCTCGCGCGCCGTGAGGCTGGGGATCAGGTTGTAGAACTGGAAGACGAAGCCGACGTGGTCGCGCCGGAACCGCGTGCGCTCCGCCTCGCCCGCGTGCGTGAGCGGTCGGCCGCGATGGAGGAGCTGCCCCCCGCTCGGGACGTCGAGCCCACCGAGGATGTTGAGCAGCGTGCTCTTGCCGCTGCCCGAGGCGCCGACGAGGACCGTGAACTCGCCCTCGCGAAGCGCGAGGTCCACGCCGCGCAGGGCGTGCACCTCGACCTCGCCCATCCGGTACACCTTCGTCAGCCCACGCCCCTCGAGCACGACCGAAGCCGCGGACGGGGACGGGGACGACGACGCAGACCGAGCCGGGGACGGCGTCACGGCGGCGGGTTGCACGCATCGACGCCGTGCAACTCCCGGACCCGCGGGCGCGGCGGTCCCCGTTCAGAGGATGTACTGCGAGAGCGCGTCGTTCGCGAGGATCGGACCCAGGGTGCTCCGCACCCGCTCGGCATCGATCACGACCTCGGTCTCGGTCATCTCCGAGGCGCGGTAGCCGAGATCGTCGAAGAGCGCCTCGAGCACGGTGTGCAAGCGGCGCGCGCCGATGTTCTCCGCCCGCTCGTTGGCGCGCTCGGCGTACTCCGCGATGGCGTCGATGGCCTCCGGTGTCACGACGACGTCCACGCCCTCGGCGGCGATGAGCGCCCGGTACTGCTTGACGAGCGCGTTGCGCGGCTCGGTGAGGATGCGAACGAAGTCCGCGCGGGTCAGCGGCTCGAGCTCGACGCGGATCGGGAAGCGTCCCTGCAGCTCGGGGATGAGGTCCGACACCTTCGCGACGTGGAACGCGCCGGCACCGATGAAGAGCACGTGGTCGGTCTTCACCGGTCCGTACTTCGTGCTGACGGTGCTGCCCTCGACGATCGGCAGCAGGTCGCGCTGCACGCCCTCGCGGGAGACGTCGGGGCCGCCGTGCATCCCCTGCCGCCCGGCGATCTTGTCGATCTCGTCGAGGAAGACGATGCCCGCCTGCTCGGTGCGCGCGACGGCCTCCCGCTGCACGCGGTCGGGGTCGATGAGCTTGCCCGCCTCCTCCGCCTGCAGGAGGGTCGCGGCCTCGGGTACCTTCACCCGCCGCCGCTTGCGCCCTGCCCCCAGGCCCGGCATCTGACCCAAGAGCTCGCGCAGGTTCGACTCCATCTCGCCGCCCCCCTGGGCCCCGAAGAGCTGCATCAAGGGCATCCCCGCCTCGGGCACGTCGAGCTCGACCTCGACCTGCTCGAATTCGCCTGCCCGCAGACGGCTCCGGAGCTCCGAGAGTTCGCGCTCCCCGAGCACAGGTCCGGCGACGGTCGGCGGCGGCGGCCCGAGGAAGGCGCCGAAGGGCCCGGGCATCCTCGGCGCCGGCGAAGGAGGCGGCGCGTCCCGCTGCGCGAGCAAGCGAAGCAGACGCTCCTCCGCGAGCTCGGCGGCGCGCACCTGCACGTGCTCCATCGCCTCCGCGCGCACGAGCTGGAACGCGTTCTCGACCAGGTCCCGCACCATCGAGTCGACGTCGCGGCCGACGTACCCGACCTCGGTGAATTTGCTCGCCTCGACCTTCACGAACGGGGCGTTCGCGAGCTTCGCGAGGCGCCGGGCGATCTCGGTCTTGCCCACGCCGGTGGGGCCGATCATCAGGATGTTCTTCGGCGAGATCTCCTCGCGGAGCTCGGGCGCGACCTGCTGCCTTCGCCACCGGTTCCGCAGCGCGATCGCGACCGCGCGCTTGGCGCGGTGTTGACCGACGACGTAGCGATCGAGCTCGCCGACGATCTCGCGCGGGGTGAAGCTCCGCACGCCGCTCACGCGCCGACCTCCTCGACCGTGACGTGACCGTTCGTGTAGACGCAGATTTCGCCCGCAATTTTCAGCGATTCCCGCGCGATCTCGGCCGCCGACAGATCGCTGTGCCGGAGCAGCGCCCGGGCCGCAGCGAGGGCGTACGAGCCGCCCGAGCCGATGGCGAGCACCGAGCCCTGCTCGGCCTCGAGCACATCCGGTTCGATGACGTCGCCGGTGCCGCTGACCAGCAGCGTCGTCTCCGCGTCCATCACGACGAGCATGGCCTCGAGCCGTCGCAGCGCGCGCTCGGTGCGCCAGTCCTTCGCGAGCTCGACGGCCGCGCGGGTGAGCCCGCCCTTGTGCTCCTCGAGCTTGCGCTCGAGCCGCTCGAGCAGCGCGAACGCGTCGGCGCTCGCCCCGGCGAACCCCACCAGCACGCGGCCCTGCCCGATGCGGCGGACCTTGCGCGCGGTCGCCTTCATCACCGACTGTCCGAGGGACACCTGGCCATCTCCGGCCATCGCGCCGCGTCCCCCGCGCCGCACCGCGACGATCGTCGTCGAACGAAATTGCTCGGTCATCGGCGGGCACGCTAGCACGGAAGAGGCGCCGGCTCGGCCCCTCGACGTACCCTGCTCGGGTGGACGAACTGGACGCTCAGATCGCGCTCTTCCTCGGCTTTCTGCGGGACGAACGGCGGAGCACCGAGACGTCGGTGAAGACGTACGAGCGGACCTTGCGCGAGTTCCACGGGTTCGCCCGCAGCAAGGGGCTGCCGCTCGACGCCCGCAAGCTGACGCTGGTCGCGCTGCGGGGGTATCTCGCGTCGCTCTTCGGGGACAACCAGAGCGCCACGCTGTCGCGCAAGATCGCCACGCTCCGCTCGTTCTTCCGGTTCCTGCTTCGACGGGGCGTGCTCTCGAGCAACCCCGCGGCCGGGCTGCGCTCGCCCAAGGTCGCGCGCCCGCTGCCGCGCTTCCTCACGATCGACGAGGCGTTCCGCGTGGTGGCCGCCCCCGGCGAGGACGCCCACCGGGACGAGGCCCTCCGCCTGCGGGACACGCTGATGCTGGAGCTGCTCTACGCCGCGGGCATCCGGGTGAGCGAGCTCGCCGGGCTGAGGCTCGGGGCCGTGGACCGCGAAGGCCGGCAGATCCGGGTCATGGGCAAGGGCCAGAAGGAGCGGCTCGCGCCCTTCGGCGGGCCGTGCGCCGAGGCGCTCGACGCGTGGCTCGCGGTGCGCTCTTCCCTCGTGACGGCGAAGACCGTCCCCGCCGATGCGCTGCTGCTCGGCGCCCGCGGCACGCACCTGACCGTGCGGCAGATCCAGAACGTCGTCCGCCGTTACGGCGCGCTGGGCGCAGGGCGCGGCGACCTGCACCCGCACGCGCTGCGTCATACGTGCGCCACGCACCTGCTCGACGCCGGAGCGGACCTCCGGACCATCCAGGAGTTGCTCGGTCACGCGTCGTTGACGACGACGCAGCGATACACGCACGTGTCGGTGGACCGGCTCATGGCCGTCTACGACAAGGCGCACCCGCTCGCCCACGAGCCGCGCTGAGCCCTCCGCGCCACCCGTCCGCGACGCGGTGCTCAGCGCCGCGCAGGCCCGCGCGGCAGGGCCCCGTCGCGGCCCGGCTCCCGGAACACGAGCTCGCCGCGCCCTTCGTTCTGCACGGTCACGACCGCGTGACCCGACTCCAGCGTCGCCGCCCACGGGAAGCCTCGTTCGACCTGGTCGGCCTCCAGCGGAAAGCGTCCGAGCTCGAGCCGCGCGCCGCCGCGCACCGCGAGCCATCGGTGCTCCTCGATCTCGGGCAGACATCGCCGCGACTCCTGCCGCACCTGGAGGCCCGGCCCGACCTGCCGCGTCTCGACCTCCGCGAAGGGGCAGCGCCCCTCGTCGTGCGCGAGCGAGAAGCGCGCGATGAAGCCGAAGATGCCGACGGCGAGCACCGCGGGCAGCACCCCGAGCGCCACGAGCCAGCGCGGGATCGGCCGGTCCTTCAGCGCATCGAACCTCACGCGGCCCCCTCGACCATCACGGAGGAAGCGACGCGGAGGCCCTCGGCATCGGCGCCATCGACCCGGGCGCGCACGGGCCGGGCGCCGACGCGGTCCATCCACCCGTCGAGCGCCTCGAGCGCCCGCGCGGCGAGGATCCCGTAGCGCTCGCGCTTGCCCACCGAGCGTCCCTCGAGAGCCGCCGGGTCGAGCGGCGGAAACATCGAGAACATCACGTTCGAGGGCTGGAAGCGCAGCTTGCCTTCGGGCACGCGGCGCAGGTGTCGATAGAGGGCCCCGAGCGCCGTCGTCTCCGGCGGGAGCGCGTCCGGCTCGCCGTGCGCACGGCGCGCGAGCTGGATGCCGAGCATCATCCCGCAAGCCGCGCTCTCGACGTAGCCTTCCACCCCGGTGACCTGACCGGCGAGGTGCACGCCGGGCAGGCCGCGGATGGAGAGGTCGTCCTCGAGCACCTCGGGCGCGTTCACGAAGGTGTTTCGATGCACGCTGCCATGTCGGAGGAACTCCACGTTCTCGAGGCCGGGGATCATCGAGAGCACCCGCTTTTGCTCCGCGTGCTTCATCCGCGTCTGGAACCCCACGAGGTTGTAGGCCGTGCGGTCCACGTCCTCGGGGCGCAGCTGCACGATGGCGTACGCCCAGCGTCCGGTGCGCGGATCGTCGAGCCCGACCGGCTTCATCGGGCCGAACCGGAGCGTCTTCGGACCCCGCTCGGCCATGACCTCGATCGGCAGGCACCCCTCGAAATACTTGGTGTCCTCGAACGCGCGCGGCGCGACCTTCTCGGCGCCGAGCAGCGCCTCGAGGAACCGCAGGTACTGGGCCTTGTCGAGGGGGCAATTGACGTACGCGTCGTCGTCGCCCTTGTCATAGCGGCTGGCGCGGAACGTCTTGCTCTCGTCGATGGATTCGGCCGCCACGATCGGCGCGATCGCGTCGTAGTACGCGAGGTGGTCGGTGCCGACCGCGCGGGCGATGTCGGCGGCGAGCGCCTCGCCCGTGAGCGGACCGGTGGCCAGCACGACCGGACGGGCCTCGGGGATCGCCTCGACGATGCGGTGCTCGACGTGGATGCGGGGATGGGCCGCGATTCGCGCCGTCATCACCCTCGAGAACACGTCGCGATCGACCGCGAACGCGCCGCCGGCCGGGACCTGCGCGACGAGCCCCGCGCTCATCACGAGCGAGCCCGCGCGGCGCATCTCCTCCTTGAGCAGACCCACGGCGTTCGCGAGCGCGGCGCCCCGGAACGAGTTCGAGCACACCAGCTCGGCGAGCCCGTCGCCGGACTGTGCCGGCGTGCGCGCGAGCGGCTTCTGCTCGACCAGGGTCACGTCGAGGCCCCGCTCCGCGAGCTGCCACGCGCATTCGCAGCCCGCGAGGCCGCCGCCGACGATGGTGATGCCGGTGTTCATCAGGGTCGGCAACGTAGCGCAGGCGGGGTCGACTGCACGGCGCCGAACGGAAGCCTCGCGGCGAGGTGTCCGCGGCCTCACGGACCCCCGGCCTCAGCGGGTGCGGTGATGCCGGCCGAGCAGGTCGGGCGCGATGAGCCCGAGCAGCGTCAGGGTCGTGAGCGCGCCCTTCACCTTCGACGCGGGCAGCCCGGTCTGCTGTGCGATGGCGTCGGGATGGACGCCCCGAGCGTCGACGCACGCGAACACCGCCCGGGCGTCGGGGTCGAGGCGCGGACGGGCGCGGCGGGCGGGGGCCACGGCCGAGAGGCGCCCTCCGGTGAGCGCCTGCACGAGGTCGTCGGCGCCGCGGCAGGCCCACGCGGTGCGCGCCGCGAGCAGCGCGTTGCCCCCGGCACCGTGCAGGTCGCCCACGGCCCACGGCACCGCGAACACCGGACGACCGAGTCGACGGGCGTGCGCGGCCGTCGAGAGCGCGCCGGAGCGTGCGGGCGCCTGCACGACGAGGACGGCGCGCGCGAGCGCCGCGATGATGCGGTTGCGCGACAGGAATCGATGGGCGTGCGGCGCCTCGTCGTCGCCGGCCTCGCTCAGCACCGCGCCGCCTGCGGCGATCCGCGCGAAGAGCGGCGCGTGTTGTCGCGGAAAGGGCCGACCGAGTCCCCCCGCGAGCACCGCCACCGTGGCCCATCCCCCCTCGAGTGCGCCCTCGTGGGCCGCCGCATCGATGCCCTCCGCGCCCCCGGAGACGATCACCCACCCGTGCCCGGCGAGCGAGCGCGAGACCTCCCGTGCGAGGCCGAGCGCATCGGGCGTCGCGCGGCGGGTACCGACGATCGCCACGGCGCGGTCGAGAAAGGGAAGACGCCCCGCGACGCGGAGCCGGGGCACGGCGTCGTCGAGGTCCGCGAGCCCCGGAGGCCAGCTCGGGTCCTCGGGCGAGAGGTCGCCGGCGAGGGCGGGAAGACCGCGGGTCGGAGGCTCGGTGGTGGCCACCGCGCGTCGTCGTCCGGGCGCTCGGCCCGTTGCGCGGCGAAGGATGCTAGAACCGCGCCCCGTGAAGGACACCCCCTCGAACGACTATCAGGCCACCGTCGATGCGCTCTACGCCGACGCCGCGACGACCCCCATGAGCGCGCTCTGCTGCACGTCGACCCCGCCGTGGCGCTTGCCCGGCCTCGAGGTGCCGCGCGGGATGCTCGAGCGGAACTACGGATGTGGCTCGACGGTCCATCCGCGCGATCTCGCGACCGCGACGCGCTGCCTCTACGTCGGCGTCGGCGGTGGCCTCGAGGCCCTCCAGATGGCGTGGTTCCTCAGGCGCCCCGGGGGCGTCGTCGCGGTCGACCGCGTGGATGCGATGCTGGACACCGCGCGGACGTTGCTCATCGAGGCCGAGCCGCTGAACCCGTGGTTCGACCGCTCGTTCGTCGAGCTGCGCAAGGGCGACGCGCTCGCGCTCCCGGTCGAGGACGGCACCATCGACGTCGCCGCGCAGAACTGCCTGTTCAACATCTTCACCCGCGACCATCTGGACCGGGCGCTCTCGGAGATGCACCGCGTGCTGCGCCCCGGCGGCCGGCTGGTGCTGTCCGATCCCGTCGCCACGCGGGCCATCCCCGCGCATCTCGCGGACGATCCGAGGCTGCGCGCCGAGTGCCTGTCGGGCGCGCTGCCGCTCGACGAGTACGTCTCGAGGATCGTCGCGGCCGGGTTCGGCACCCTCGAGATCCGCTCGAAGCGGCCGTACCGGGTGCTCGACCGGACGCGCCACGGGCTCGACGAGCACCTGCTGCTCGAGACGATCGAACTTGTGGCGATCAAGGACCCCGTGCCGGCCGACGGAGCCTGCGTGTTCACCGGAAAGACCGCCATCCACCTCGGACTCGACGAGGTGTTCGACGACGGCAAGGGACACCGGCTGATGCGCGACGTGCCGCTCGGCGTGTGCGACAAGACCGCGGCCGCCCTCGCGGCGCTCGGTCGCGACGACCTCGTCATCACCGGCTCGACCTGGCACTACGCCGGCGACGGCTGCTGCTGACGGGGGCATCGCGCCCTGGGCGTGCTCGGC
>CAIKNO010000511.1 GCA_903828805.1 uncultured Sandaracinus sp.
CCGGGGTTCAGCGCGGCCCGCGCCTTGGCCAGCATGTCCTTCTTCGTGGGCAGATCGAAGTAGATGAGGACATTCCGGAGCATCAGCAAGTCGACCGAGAGCGGCAGCCAGCGCTCGGCCAGGTTCATCCGGTGCACCTGCACCATGCGCCGTGCAGCCTCGTTGACCCGGAGCCCGGACGTGGTGCGCTCGAAGTGCTGTCGGATCTCCTCCGGGCGCAGTCCACGCTGCACCTCGAAGTCCGAATACACGGCGTCTCGCGCGCGGGCGATGGCCTCGTCGGAGAGGTCCGTCGCGACGATCCGGACGTCGAGATCGGGCAGCTTCGCGCGGGCCGCGAGCACGGTCATCGCGAGGCCGTAGGCCTCCTGCCCGGTCGAGGCCGCCGCGGACCAGAGCGTCAGCTGGCCCGGGCGCCTTCGCTGCCAGAGGTCGGGCAGCACGTGCATCCGGACGGCGTCGAAGACGGCGCGGTCGCGGAAGAAAAAGGTCTCGTTCGTCGTCATGGCGTCGACGATGCGTCGCCGCAGCGGCTCGTTCCCGGCCGAGGCCCGGAGCTTCGACACCATGAGCTCCGCCTCGGAGAAGCCGGCCTCTGCGGCGAGCTCGGTGAGGCGCCCCTGGATCAGGTAGTCCTTGTCCGCCTCGAGGACGATGGCCGCGCGCTCCCGCACGAGCGTGCGAACCCACGCGAGGCTGCCGGTGCTCAGCGGGCTCAAGGGTGCACCCGGCTTCGCACGCCCACGCGCCGCGCGATCTCGGGTCCGAGCGATTCCAGCGGCAGCACCCGGCTCACGGCGCCCGATCGCACGGCCGCGCCGGGCATCCCCCACACCGTCGAGCTCGCCTCGTCCTGGGCCCACGCCGCGCCCCCGGCGTCGCGCACCGCGACGCATCCGGCGGCGCCGTCGGTGCCCATGCCCGTCAGCACCACCGCGAGCACCTTCCGGCGGAACACGAGCGAGGACGTCCGGAAGAGCACGTCGGCGGCGGGGCGGCAGCCGTTCTCCGGCGCCCCGCGGGTCAGGCGCATGACCACGTCGCGATCGTCCGGCCGCGCGACCTCGAGGTGCTGATCGCCCGGGGCGAGCCAGGCGACGCCGGGGACGATCGGTTCGTCGTGCTTGGCGACGCGGACCGCCAGGCCTCCGAGGCCGTGCAGGCGCGTCGCGAGGAGGTCGGCGAAGCGCGGCGGCATGTGCTGCACGACGAGCACGGGCGCGGCGAGGTCCTTCGGGAGCGAGGCGAACACCGCGGCGAGGGCGTCGGGGCCGCCGGTCGAGGAGGCGATCACCACGGCGGCCACGCCGAAGTCAGTCGCGGCCGGGCGATGGCCGGGCTTCGGTGCGGCGCCGCCGAGGGCCCATGCGGCCTGCGGCGCGGGCGCGCTCCCGGGTCTCGCGTGGCCTGCGGCCTCGGGCGGGCGGGCGGAGCGTCGCGCATGCGTGCGCTCGATGGCGTCGGTCAATTGCTTTCCGAAACGGCCGAGGTCGTCGAGATCTCCCGCGCGAGGCTTCCTGACCTCGCCTTCGCGGCTGCTGGACTCCGGCCCGAGGAGCACGGAGGGCACCAGGGTGCGGAGCATCCGCAGCGCCTCGGCGTCGAGCGTCGGGGCCGTGGCGTCCAGGACCGCGACGTCGACGGAGATCCGGTCGAGCGTCGCGCGGGCCGAGCGCTCTTCGCTCTCCTCGCCGACGACGCAGACCGACGGCGATGCGGCGAGCACGCGCGCCACGCTCCGGGTCTTCAGCCCGGGCGATCCGCCGACCACGAGAACTCGGATGGGCATGGCCGTGGCGTCTTCCTCAGACCGAGATGGCGGCCTCGGCATCCAGCAGGACGACGACCCGGTCACGAAGTTTGTAGACGCCCGTCACCAGACCGCGGAGCGCGTCGCCCATCATCTCCGGAGGGCTCTCGCGCTGGAGGTCGCCCACGGTCACCACGTCTCCGACCTCGTCGACGAGCAGGCTCGCGGGGCCGTCCACGCCCCGCACGACGACGTTCTTGCACGAGGTCGGGGAGGGGGTCGGGGGCAACCCGAAGCGGGGCCGCAGATCGATGGCCACGACCACCTGACCGCGCAGGTTGAGCAGGCCGCGGACCGCAGCGGGGGCGAGCGGCATCCGCGTCATCCGCTGGGGTCGAAGGACCTCCTGCACGCGCTCGACCGGGAGCCCGCAGAGCTGCTGTCCGAGCAGGAAGGTGCAGATCTGTCGCTCATGCGCCATCGAGGGCGTCTCCTGCCGGCGGTCGGATCGACGGGGCGATCCGGGAGAGCAACGCGGGCAAGTCGACGACGTCGGTCGCGCGTCCTTGCACCACGGCGGTGCCTCGCAGCCCGTGGCGGGCCGCGCGTCGCTTCACCTCGAAGGCGCCCACGACGACGTCGACCACGCGGTCGACGAGCAGGCCGACCGGCTTGTCTCCGCGGTCGCAGACGAGCAGGTGCACGAACTCGCCCTCGGTGTCGTGGGGCGCCTCGAGCAGGTCACCGAGCGGCATCACGGGCATCAACTCGCCCCGGTACTGCACCACGCTCCCGCGTCCGGTCGTCTCGATGGCGCTGGCGTGCAGCTTCTCGATGCGCTTCACCTCGCCGAGTTCGGTCGCGAGCAGGCGCCGGCCGATGGCGAACACCAGCATCGTCGTCGTGGGCACCGTGTTCGTCGGTCCCGCCGCCTGCTGCTCGGAGGCCGCATGACGAGCGACCTCCTCGAGCCCGGCGCGGGTGCGGCGGGCCATGTCCACGAGGTCGAGGATCAAGGCGACGGTCCCGTCGCTGAGGATGGTCGCGCCGCCGAAGATCGAGGCGGCCTGCACCTGGCGGGCGAGGGGCTTGACGACGATCTCGGCGGCGTCCTCGATGCGGTCGACGACGATCCCGAACCTTCGCCCCTGCACCTGAACCACCGCGATGTTGATGGGGCCGGCCGCGCCGGGCGCGGTCGGAGATTCCAGCTCGAGCTGCCGGTCGAGGAACACCAGCGGGAGCAGCTGTCCCCGCAGCCGGTACACCGGGGCGTCGCCGACCCACTCCAGGCGGTCGCCGCGCTGGGGGATGATGCGCACGATCTCGTGCACGCTCGTCTGGGGGATGGCGTAGCGGTCACCGCCCGTGCTCACGATGAGGGCGGGCATGATCGCGAGGGTCAGGGGGATCGACAGGATGACCGCGGTGCCGCGGCCGGCCTCGCTCTCGAGGTCGACGGTGCCGCCGAGCTGTTCGACCATCGTCTTGACGACGTCCATGCCGACGCCGCGGCCGGAGATCTCCGACACGGTGCTGGCGGTCGAGAAACCGGGCAGGAAGATGAGCTTCAGCAGATCGCCCGGGGCGGTGCGCTCGAGCTCGGCCTGGCTCAGCAAGCGCCGCTCGATCGCCTTGCGCCCCACGCGAAGCGGGTCGATGCCCCGGCCGTCGTCGGACACCACGATGCGCACGTAGCCGCTGTCGTGAGATGCCCGGATGGCCACGGTGACCTGCGGCGCCTTGCCGGCCTCCGCGCGCTCGGCCGGGGTCTCCGCGCCGTGGTCGATGGCGTTGCGGACGAGGTGCGTCAGCGGATCCTTGATTCCGTCGAGGATCGTGCGGTCGAGTTCCGTCTCCTCGCCGCTGAGCTCGAGGCGGATCGACTTGCCGCACCGGCCGGAGACGTCCCGCACGAGTCGAGGAAGCTTGGCGAAGAGCCCGCGCACGGGCTGCATCCGCGTCTTCATCACGCGCTCTTGGAGCTCCGTGGTGAGCGCGTTGAGCGAGTGGGCCGTCGAGAGGAAGCCGGGATCCGAGGTGCTCGCGGCGTGGCGCAAGATCTGGTTGCGGGCGAGGACGATCTCGCCCGCGAGGTCCATCAGACGGTCGAGCAGCGTGACGTCGATGCGAACGCTGCGGGACTCGGCCGGACCCCCGGCGTCGGCCGGCGGCGCGTGGGTGGGTGAGGCGAGCGCGCCGGGCGCCGGAGGCAACAGGCTGACATCGCGGCGCGGTTCGTGGGTCGGCGCGTCGGCGCGCGCGGCGGCGACGCCCCCGCCATCGCCGGGGGCCACGACGGCCTCGACCGCCCTGGCCATGGCGTGGGCGAACGGAGGTTCGTTCGGTGCGGCGTCGGCCACCGGCGGCTCGGGCTCGATGGCGCGTTCTCCCGCGCGCTCCGGCAGGGCGGGGCGTCCACCGCGCGCGATCACCTCGAGGGCCGCGACGAGCGGAGGATCCCCCGCGGGCGGCTCGCCGCGCACGACGAGGTCGAACATCGCACGGAGGGAGTCGGCGACCCGGAGCAGCGCCGTCGTCACGAGCGCGTCGCACTCGAGTTCTTCGTCCCGCAGCAGCGAGAGCACATTCTCGGCGGCGTGGGCGACCCCCGTGAGGCCGCCGACGTCGAAGAAGCCGGACGTCCCCTTGATGGAGTGCATCGAGCGGAACGCGTCTCGGACGTGCCGCTCGTTCCCCGGCTCCCGCTCCAGGGCGAGCATCGCGTTCTCGAACAGGTCGAGGTTGTCGCGGCTCTCGCTCAGGAACTCAGCGAACTCGTCCTCGTCAGCCATCAACGTCCAGCATGGGTCCTCCGCAGCCGGAGGCATGGGGAGTCTACGCCGGATTGGATCCGGGGCACGAGGTTTCCCCGGGGCGTCGTCGGCGTCGCAGGAAAGTGACGTGCCAGGCCGTTCTTCGGGGGCGCGTTGACGCAGGGGCCCCCGGGGAACTAGCCTGTCGGCCGATGCGTCTGTTCAGCGGCAAGATCCCCGTCATCGCCCAGGAAGTCGTCAAGACCCTCACCGAGTCGAAGGACATCGAGAGCGATGCGCCCGAGGAGGTGCAGGCGGACCTGGAGTCGGTGCTCAAGGAGTACCTCCGCCAGGAGCGGAAGGTGTCCGACGAGGCCAAGAACCGGATGGAGATCCGGGGGCTGTCCTACGGCGAGCTCGGCAAGATGAAGGGGCAGGTCGCCCGCGATCTCAAGGTGCCGACCGGCGAGGACGCGCTGCCGTACCTGCTCGACCAGATCCTCGAGATGCTGTTCCACAGCAGCCACGTCGAGGAGGTCTTCGCGGAGGACAACGTCCTGCGCAAGAAGGTGACCGCCATCCTGCGTCGGCACATGGAGGTCGAGCAGGAGCTCGACCGCGAGGTGCGCTCGAAGATCAAGAACCTCGACGAGGGCACCGCGTCGTTCGAGACCGAGTACGCCCGCGTGATGGACCAGCTCAAGCGCAACAAGCGCTTGACCTGAACCGTGCGCTCCACGCCCGAGGCGCCCTCCGTGCTGCGGAGCATGACCGGGTTCGGCGTCGGGGAGGCGCCGGTCGGTCGCGCCCTCGTGCACGTCGAGGTCCGTGCGATGAACCACCGGCACCTCGAGGTCCGGGTGAAGGTCGCGCCCGAGCTCGGCGAGCATGCGGGTGCGCTCGAGGACTGCGTCCGGACCGCCCTCGGGCGCGGTCGGATCGAGGTGAGCGCAAGGTTCACGGGCGAGGGCCAGTCCTCGCCCGCGCTCGACGTCGTTCGCGCACGGGCGGTCTACGAGCAGTTGCTGGCGTTGCGGGATGCGCTCGCCCCCCGGGAGCCGGTGCCGCTCTCTTTGCTCGCGGCCGTGCCCGATCTCTTCGTCGCCCGGCCTCTGCCGGAGCCCGCGGCCATGCGGGCCGCGCTCGTGCGTGCGGCCGCGGAGGCGTGCCGCGGCGTGGGGCAGATGCGCGATGCCGAGGGGGCTGTGCTCGGGGAGGAGCTCGCGCAGCGCCTCGGGCGCGTGGAGGCGCACGTGCAGTTCGTGGAGGCCCGTGGGCCGGCCGTGGTCGAGGCCGTGCGGGCGCGCCTTCACACGCGGATCGCGGCCCTGCTCGAGGGCAGTCCGGCGCCGCTCGATCCGGGCCGGCTCGAACTCGAGGTCGTGCTCGCGGCGGACCGCATGGACGTCACCGAGGAGTGCACCCGTCTGCGGAGTCACGTCGCTCAGTTCCGTGCTTCGCTCGGCGCCGAGGGCGGCGAGGCCCGGGGGCGGCGCTTCGACTTCCTCCTGCAGGAGATGGCGCGCGAGGCCAACACCCTGGGCGCCAAGAGCGCGGATGCGGAGACGGCCCAGCGCGTCGTGGAGCTCAAGGCCGATCTCGAGCGGCTGCGCGAGCAGGTCCAGAACATCCTCTGAGCCCGCGGGGCACCGGCCCTCGGCGTGCCTGCGCCCGCGGCGGCCGACCACGCGCGGTGGACCCACCCTCGTGTCAGGGCGCGGCGGGTCCGGTCACGCCCGACGGCGGCTCGGGGCGGGGGCGCAGCAGGGAGAGGGCGCCGAGCACGCCGAGGCCCAGGAGCACGCCGGCGCCGACGATGGCGAGCACGCCCCAGGCGCGCCCTCGCCGCGGGGATCGCAGGGCACGCCGTCCAGGGCCGAGCCGCGCGGGAGAAGCGGCGGGCCGCGCCCGTTCGTCGTGGCCGCGAACGGGGGCCTCCGACTCGAGGAGGGTGGGGGGGCCGGGAAGGGGCGCGGGCGCGTCGGCTGCGACGCGCGAGAGCTGGGCGGCGAGCGCGGGGCCGACGGCGGTCGCGGTGAGCTCACCCTCGAAGCGAGCGAGACCGAAGGGGGCCGCCACGTCGGCGGGCATCGGGGTCGGGGGGGCGGGCACAGGGCGCGCGGGCGGCCTCCGGGTGCGGGTCTCGTCGTCCGGGCCCGCGGGCGTCGGCGTGGCATCGGCAGACGCCGGCAGATTCGTGGTGAGCGCGAGCGTGGGTTCGACGGGACTCGACGCGGCGTCGTCGGCGGTGCCGGGCGGCGCCTCCGTGTCGAGCCGGCGGACGAGGTCCGCGAGCGCGCGCCGTGCGGTCGGGGTCGAGGGCAGGGCATCGAGCACCGCGGCGGCGTTCTCGAAGCGATCGCCCTCGTCGATGGCGAGCAGCCGGTCGATCACGGCGAGCAGCGCAGGCGGGGCGGCGGGGCACAGGGAGGCGAGGTCCGGCCGCACGCCGGCGAGGATGTTCTGCATCGTCTCGATCTCGGTCGCGCCGACGAAGGGGCGGCGGCCCGCGAGCGCTTCGTGAAGGACCACGCCGAGGGAGAAGAGGTCGGAGCGTGGCGAGGCGCGCCCGCTCCGGGCGTACTCCGGCGCCATGTAAGGGACCTTGCCCTTGAGGTGACCGGTCGTGGTCATGCGCGTCGTCGAGCGCATCGCCTTGGCGATGCCGAAGTCGGTCAGCTTCACCTCGCCGGCGCGGCCGATCAGCACGTTCGAGGGCGACACGTCGCGGTGCACGACGGACGGGCGGGGCGGATCGTCGCCGTGGGCGTACTCGAGGGCCGCCGCGAGCTGCGATGCGAGGTACGTCACGAGCTCGGGCGAGAGCGTCTCGCTCCGGGCGGCGAGCCTCCGGAGCAGGCGGTGCAGGTCGAGGCCCTCGACGAGCTCGAGCGCGAGGTAATGAGCACCGTCCGCCACGCCGAAGTCGAGCACCTGCGCGATGCCCGCATGACGGAGCTGGGCCGAGACCCGCGCCTCCTCGAGGAACAGGTGGACGAAGGCGTCGTCGTCCTCGAGCTCGGGCAGGATGCGTTTGACGCAGACGTGCTGCTCGAAGTCCCCCGGGCCACGGCGCACGGCGAGGAAGGTCTCGGCCATGCCGCCTTGGCCGAGGCGCCGGACGAGCTCGTAAGGCCCGACTTGCGGGGTTGGATTCGTCACGCGCGGGCGCCGAAACTACCATGGACGGCGGAGGCCATCGAGGGCGTCCTCGGATGAGCGAGGTCCGAAGCGGCCCCGTTCGGGTGCCACGCGAGTCGACGCCCATGCGAGAGCGCCAGCTTCCGGTCAGCGAGGTCCGAAGCGGCCCCGTTCGGGAAGGGCCGTTCCGTCGTGGAGCGCACGGGCGATCTCGACGACCCGGGGCGCATCGACCTGCACGAACCACGACTCGGCGAGCGCGCCCTGGGCGTCGCCGTGGTACGCCGCGAGGGCGGGGCCGTGGGCGCACTGGCCCAGGCAACCCGACTCGGTCAGCCGCACGCTGCCGCCGCGCTTGTAGTACGCGAGCCCCTCGCGCTCGAGCGCCCTCCATGCCTCGTCGAACACCCGACGGCTGCCGGCGCGACCACAGCGCGGGCCGGTGCACACGAGCACGTGCGCGCGCGTCGCGAAGAAGAGCGGTTCGTCCACTGCGCGACTATGGGTCGATGTCGGGACCGTGACGAGGGGCGCCGTGATAGTCTGCCGAGCCATGAGCGATCGGCCCGAGATTCGAGGCAAGAACGGCACATTCCTCGGGTATGGCGATGCGTCCGGTCCGCCGTCCGTCTCGGACGTGACCCTCGGGGCGTTCGCCGACGAGGCCACGACGGTCGAGGTGAGCCCGCTCGCGTCCGGACCTGGGGCGGGGCCTGCGTGCACCGCGTCGGTCACGGTCTCGGTGGGGAACGCGGGGGGGGCGGCCGGGGTGCCGTCTCTGTCGGTTGGGGTGCCCCCTCCGTCGGCGGTGGACCCGTCGCTGTCGGCGGTGGACCCGCGCAAGGCGACCAAGGGGCCCCCTGCGGTCGACATCGATCTGGTCTACGAGCGACGCACGGCGCCGCTGCCGGACCAGCCGTGGGTCTTTCTCGAGGTC
>CAIKNO010000512.1 GCA_903828805.1 uncultured Sandaracinus sp.
AGCGGCCGCGACGGCGGTCGCGCACGCCGTGGCATCCGCCGCGCCCGTGCAGGCGGTCCCGACCTCGTCGATGAGGACGACGACCCCTTCGGGGCTCGGCCCTGCCGGAAAGGACTCGTACACGCCGAGGTGCGCGTGCGGTGTGGGCGTCGAGAGCCCCGCGGCGGCCTGCCAGGCGCTGGCCTCGCACGTGGGCGTCGTGAGCGAGGAGGGCGGCGAAAAATGAGACGCCGCGCAGCCCGACGCGGCCGGCAGCGCGGCGAGCGAAGGGCCGATCACGGAGATCCGCGCGAGGCCCCGCAGGTAGCCGCCGAGCGCCCTCGGGAGATTCTGCTGGATGTGCGCGCGGAGCGTGTCGCGCGCGGCGGAACGATCGGACCCTCGCTTCGAGTGCATCATGGCCGAACGATAGCGCGGGTCTCGGCCCACGAGAACGCCCCCCGGAGCCGATGGTTCGCGCCGCCGCGCGGACCCCTTTGGGCTTGCGTCCACGGCCCTTCGTGGCGAAGGTACGCGCCCTTGGGAAACGGACCGACCGAAGACGACCTGCCGCGCTCCCGACGTGACCTCGAGGGCCGTCCGCGGGCGGTCGTCGTCGGGGTACAGCTCCCTGGGGTCGACGACTCGGACTTCGAGTCGTCGCTCGCCGAGCTCGAGCGACTCGGCGCCACGCTCGGGTTGCGCGTCGTGGGCCGGGTGACGCAGCGGAGGGCCGCGCTCGCGGCCGCGACCGTGCTCGGCACCGGCAAGCTCGTCGCGCTCGCGCGGTGGACCGGCGGGACCGGCGTCGTGCCGGTCGGGCCAGCCCAGAAGCGAAAGGGTGGCAGGCCGGTCGAGGACGCCGTCGAGGACACCTTCGACCGGGACGAGGCCGACGAGGAATCGTTCGAGGCCGACGCCCGCGGGCCGGTCGAGGAGACCGCGACGACGGTGCTCGTCGACCACGACCTCGCCCCTTCACAGGCGCGCAACCTCGAACGCGCCACGGGCGCGGAGGTCCTCGACCGTGCCTCGGTCATCCTGTCCATCTTCCAGCGCCACGCCCGCACCCGGGAGGCGAAGCTCCAGGTCGAGATCGCACGGCTCGTCTACCTCGCGCCGCGGCTGCGCGAGGCGGGGGGCGGCGCCGACCGACAGCGCGGTGGCATCGGGGGCAAGGGCGCCGGAGAGAGCGCCCTCGAGCTCGACCGCCGCAAGATCCGAGACCGCATCGCCGAGCTCCGCGCCGAGATCGAGGCGGTGCAGCGCGAGAGCGACGTGCGGCGGGCCCGCCGCGTCGAGACCGGGGACACGGTCGCCCTCGTCGGATACACGAACGCCGGGAAATCCTCGTGGTTCCGGATGCTCACGGGCGGCGAGGTCTACGTCGCCGACGAGCTCTTCGCGACGCTCGACACGACGGTGCGCGCGCTCTCGCCGGAGGCGCGTCCCCGCGTCCTCGTCAGCGACACCGTCGGCTTCATCAAGCGCCTGCCGCACGACCTCGTGGCGTCGTTTCGCTCGACGCTCGAGGAGGCGCGGGACGCCTCCTTGCTGGTGCACGTCGTCGACGCGAGCGACCCCGCGTTCCGCCCCCAGCTCGAGGTCACGCGGCAGGTGCTGCGCGAGCTCGAGGCCGACCGGGCCCCGTCGTTGCTGGTGCTGAACAAGATCGACCGGGTGGACGAGTCCACGCGGGGGCTGCTCGCCCTGGAATTCCCCGACGCCTTGCAGGCGAGTGCCCGTTCGAGGGATGACCTCGAGGCCCTGCGGGCGAAGATCGTGGCGCACTTCGCCAAGGGCATGGCGGAGACCGAGCTCTTCGTGCCGTACGCGAAGTCGGCGCTGGTGGCCCGCCTTCATCAGGGGGCGACGGTGCTGTCCGAGGTGCACGAGGACGAGGGCACGCGGCTGAAGGTCCGCGCGCCGCACGCGTTCGTGGCGCAGATCCGCGCGCAGCTCTGAGCCGGGGCAGACGTCTTGGGCGCACCGGGCGGCGCCGGGCCAGCGTCCACTTGAAACACGGGGTCCCCGCAGCTACAGCCCCGCACCTTTCCCGGCGAGCGGGGAGGCCCGGAGCGACGACGATGAGCTGGATCAAGGACAAGGCCCACGCCGAGCTGGCGCGGATCCGCGAGGCGAAGGAAAAGCAGGTTTATCCGTACTTTCGACCCTTCGAGAGCGGCGGCCTGCACACCACCATCGCGGGCAAGCCCCTGGTCAACTTCAGCTCGAACGATTACCTCGGGCTGACGAACCACCCGAAGGTCAAGGAGGCGGCGAAGGCCGCCATCGACCGCTACGCGTGCGGGCTCTCGAGCTCGCGGGTGCAGGCGACCACCGTGCTCCACGTCGAGCTCGAGGAGCGCCTCGCGCGCTGGTTCCACTTCCCGAAGTGCCTCGTCACCACGACCGGGTACCAGGCGATGGTCGGGACGATCATGTCGCTGGCCGACATCGACACGACGATCATCCTCGACCAGCTCAGCCACGCCTGCATCCTCGACGGCTCGTTCCTCGCGGGAGGCGTCCCCAAGAACGGCTCGGAGATCCGGTTCTTCAACCACAACAGCGCACGCTCCCTCGAGCGCGTGCTCAAGACCCGGGAGCGGAAGAACGCGCTCGTCTGCATCGAGGGCATCTATTCGCTCGATGGCGACCAGGCGACGATCAAGGAGCTGCTCGAGGTCTGCGCCCGCCACGACGCGTGCCTCGTGCTCGACGACGCCCACGGCAGCGGGACCCTCGGGGTCCACGGCCGCGGCATCCTCGAGGAGCATGGCCTCGAGGGCGCGTTCCCGACCGAGAAGCTCGTCGTGGTCTCGACGTTCAGCAAGACCTTCGGCGGGATCGGCGGGATCATCCTCGGCGACGAGGAGGTGGTCGACCACATCAAGCACCGCGCGCGCTCGTTCCTCTTCAGCGCGACGCTGCCCGCGCCGATCGCGGCGGCGGCGAACACGATCCTGACGATGCTCGAGGAGTCGGGTCCGGAGCTCGTCGCCGAGCTCCGCAGCAAGGCCGAGTACATGCGGACGTCGCTCACCCAGGTCGGCTTCGACCTCGGGATGAGCAACACGCACATCATGCCCGTGATGTGCCGCGAAGAGCGCAAGGCGCTCTTCATGCACGTCGCGCTGCTGGAGAACGGGGTGATGATGGTGCCCATCACGTACCCCGGCGTGAAGGAAGGCGAGGAGCGCCTGCGCGTCAACGTCACCCGCGGCCACACGCGGGAGGACATGGACCGCGCGATCGAGCTGCTGCAGATCTACGGCGAGGCGTTCTTCGTCCTGTCCGGCGAGGACATCGGGCCGCTGGAACTCTGAACCGACCGGCGCGGTCTGCGCACGTTCGTCCCGCGCCCGTCGTGCGGTGGCGATCCCGTGACGACGACCGCGTGAACTCCGTGGCGTGCCCGGAGGGTGCTATCGTCGGTCCGTGCGCAACGAGCGAGGGTCGAAGGTTGCCGTGGGCTCTCGGGTCGCCGTGGGGAGCGGGGGCGCTGCCGGCCGCGCCTGCGCGGTGAGCGCGCGTGCGGCCGGGCCTCGGCTCGACGTGCGCTCGGCCGTTCGCTCGCTCCTGGCACTCGTCCTCGGCCTCGCCGGCTGTACGGTGGGCAGACCACCTCCCGCAGGCCTCGGCGATGGGGGCCCGAGGGACGCGGGCCGCGGGGCGGACGCGCAGGTCGACGGAAGCGTGGCGCCGGACGCCGGACTCGACGCCGGACCGCCCGATGCGGGGCCCGTCGATGCCGCGGTCGGTGTCGATCCCGACGCGGCCTGTGCGAGCGCGACGGTGCCGGTGGCGGTCGAGCGGCTGCCGGTCGACATCGTGTGGGTGGTGGACAACTCGAGCTCCATGCAGCCCGCCATCGACGAGGTGCGGGCGGGCATGAACGCGTTTGCCGACCGCATCCTCGCGAGCGGCCTCGACTACCGGGTCATCCTGCTCTCGCTCCAGGGCACCACGGCGCCGAGCGGCCGCTACGCGGTGTGCATCCCGCCGCCGCTCGCGGGCGACGACGCGTGCGGAGCCGGCCCACGCTTCTTCCCGGTCAGCGTCGACATCCGCAGCACGCAGCCGGTCGAACAGATCCTCGGCACCCTCGGCCAGACCACCGGCTACCTCGACGGGGATGCCATCGGCTCGTTGCCCTGGCGCGATCTCCTCCGCGACGGCGCGACGAAGACGTTCGTGGTCGTGTCCGACGACAATTCGCGGACGTGCGCGCGGCCGAACCCGGGGGGGCGTTGCCTGTCCGGCCGGGCGCCGCTGACGGACGCGTCGCTCTTCGATTACCCCGGCGGTCCGAGCCCGTTCTCGACGACGCGGGCGCTGGGTCCGGGCCTCGCGACCGCGGCGTATGGCGACCTGTTCCGCGACACGACCTTCGATGCGATCTACGGCTGGGGCTCGGAGACGGACCCGGACGTCACGTGCACGTATCCGGACGGGTCGAGCCCCCCGAATCCGGGCTGGTCGTACACCGAGCTGGTGCGACGGACCTCGGGCGTCCGCGCCCAGATCTGCGACGGATCGGCCGCGTGGGGGCCCTTCTTCGAGGCGGTCGCGACGGGCGTCGTGCGGACCGCGCGCATCGCGTGCGACGTCGCGCTCCCGACGCCGCCCGATGGCTCGAGCCTCAACCCCCGGCGCGTGAACGTCGCGGTGCGGGGCGCGTCGGGCACGACCACGGTCCGCTATGCGGGCTCGGAGGCCGGGTGCGACGGCACCGTCGGCGGGTGGTACTACGACGACGAGGCGCGGCCGACGCGGGTCATCCTGTGCCCGTCGTCCTGCGATCTCGCCCGCGCCGAGACGGGCACGTCGGGCGGCGGGCTCGA
>CAIKNO010000513.1 GCA_903828805.1 uncultured Sandaracinus sp.
CACCCCGCGGCGGTGCTCACCCCGCGGCGGTGCTCACCCCGCGGCGGTGCTCACCCCGCGGCGGTGCTCACCCCGCGGCGGTGCTCACCCCGCGGCCGTGCTCACCCCGCGGCCGCTCAGTACGATTCGATCGAGAGCGCCTGCGGGATGGCGGCAAGCCCCGGGACCATCGCGCGGAACCGGATCCGTCGCGTCTCGCCGACGCTCAGCGTGACGTCGGCGAGCGTGGTGGACACCGAGCCAGGGACGTGGCGCAGCACGGTGGCCGTTCCGTCGACGACGCCGACGCCGTCCCACCATCGCGAGGCGGTGCCCGTCGCGAGCGAGTGAAAGCGAACCCGGACGCGCCTCGGGGCCGGGTCGCGTCCGTCGTGGACGAGCCCGACGTCCAGGTCGTAGACGTTGCCGTACATCCCGACGGCCTCCCGGGCGCTGCCGTCGTAGTGCGCGAGGGCCGGGAACGCCTGAACCTGCGCGAGCCCCCCTCCGGTCGCGGTGTTCACCATCATCGACCCCCGGGAAGGCGAGGCCGGGATCTCCGCGTCGAAGCGGGCCTGCCAGGTGTCGTGCGCGTAGACGCCGCACTCGCGGCCATAGGGAGGCGGTGGGTCGCCGGAGATCCGGTAGTCGCCGGGCGCGTCGATCCGCGACGCCGTGAGCGCGGACGCGAGCGACGGGTCCGCGGTGGCCACGACGTACACGAAGACCGGCGCGTCGGTCGTGAGCGCGAAGCGCCCATCGACCTCGGCGCCGTCGTTGACCTGCTTCTGCCAGACCAGCAGGCCGCGGGAGGGCGCCAGCACGGCGCCGTCCACGACGGTCTGGGGGCGGTCGAGGATCCACTCGCGGGACACGACGTAGTCCGGGCTCGAACCGAGGCCGAGCCCCCCGGTCTCCGTCTGCGAGTACCCCGAGCCGCGCAACGTGACGGTCACGTCGGCGGCGTTCGGGTTCGTGACGAGGATGGCGACGTGACGCGTGGCCCCGCTGCGGTTCAGATGATGGAGGTACACCCCGAACGCGCCGGAGAGCGGGTACGCCGCGCCGCCCCGGGTGGGGGAAGGACGCGCGTTGCCGTACAGCAAGCCGTCGCCGGTGAAGACCTCGGGGTTGTTGCTGGTGAGCACCGGACCACCCACGCCGCCGCCGGGCAACGGAAGGAGCTCGGCCCGCGACGGCGGGCCCGAGAGGACGCCCGGCGCGAACGACGAGGACGGCACCTCGAAGGTTCGGCCGGCGTCGAGGGGACCGACCCGGCCCCCGTCGAGCGCACCCGCGTCCTCGAGAACGCCCGCGTCCTCGAGAACGCCCGCATCCTCGATCGCGCCCGCGTCCTCGGTCGCGCGCGCGTCCTCGGTCGCGCCCGCGTCTTCGATCGCGCCCGCGTCGAACGAGCTCCCCGCATCCCTCGAATTCCCGCCCGAGTCTACCCCCGCGTCGAGATCCGACGCAGGGCCTCCACAGGCGGCCAGCACCACGAGCCACATCCACGTTCCGTGTCGCACGACCGGAGGATCATCCGGGCAGGGCCGCGATGCCAGCCCCCGCGAACGCCTGCCCGCCCACGGCGCCTGCCTCGACCTCGATGCGGCGTCCTCAGCGTCCTCAGCGTCCGGGCGCGTCCAGCGCGAGCCACCGCTCGAGCTCGGCCCCGAGCAGCTTCGGTGCCCGGCGCAATGCCTCGGGGGTGCGCGATCCGGTCAGCAGCATCACCGCGCGGAGCTCGGCCTCGACCCGGTCGAAGAAGCGCTCGACTCCGTCCCGGCCGCCCTCGGTCCACGCCTGGAGCACCGGCCGCGCGATGCCCGCGAGGTGCGCCCCGAGCGCGAGCGCCCGCGCCACGTCGAGCCCCGTCTTGATGCCCCCGGTGGCGAACGGGACGAGCCCCGCCCGGGCACACCACGCGACGCTGACCGCCGTGGGCGTGCCCCAATCCCAGAGCGTCTCACCGAGGCCCCGGGGGGTCCCCGAGGCACGCAGGGTCTCGACCGCGACCCACGACGTGCCCCCGGCGCCCGACACGTCGACCGTGGTGATGCCCACGTCGGCGAGGCGCCGGGCGAGCCCTGCGGAGATCCCGCAGCCGGTCTCCTTGGCCACCACCGGCACCCCGAGCTCACGCACCAGACGCGCGAGGGCCGCCAGCCCGCCGCGGAAGTCGCGGTCGCCCCCCGCCTGTACGATCTCCTGCGCAGGGTTCATGTGGACGAAGAGCGCGTCCGCGCCGACGTCCTCCACGAGCGAGGCGAGCGCTCTCGTCTCCTGCTCGCGGGCCTGCACGACCCCGATGTTTCCGAAGAGCAGGACGGACTTCGCGACGTCGCGCACCCGGAACGTCTCGGCGACCCCCGCGTCCTTCTGCATCGCGCGCTGCGAGCCGAGCCCGAGCGCATAGCCGCGGGCCTCCGCGACCGCCGCCAGGTCGCGGTTGATCGCCCCGGCGCGCTCGGTCCCGCCCGTCATCGACGCGATCAACAGAGGCGCGCGGAGCCGCTTGCCGAAGACGTCGGTCGTGAGGTCGAGCTCGTCGACCGCGAGCTCGGGCAACGACTCGTGGATGAGCGTCACCTCCTCGAGAAGGGTGGAGCGCCCTCGGAAGGCCACGGCCTCCGTCGAGGCGAGGTCGAGGTGCTCGTCCTTGCGACGCCCGATGTCGGTCTTCATGAGGCGCGCACTGTAGCCGCGCCGCCGTGCCTTGCACGCGCGCTTGACGCCTCCGGGCCGCCCGCGCACGCTCGCGACCCGATGCCCGCCCCCGACGCATGGCTCGACGCGGTCCGAAGGCACGTGGACGCCCAGCTGGACGAGTTCTTCGCCGCCTCACGCGTCGAGATGCTCGGCCTGGCCCCCGAGGCGATGCCGATCGTCGAGGCCGTCGAGGCGCTGACCCTGCGCGGAGGCAAGCGGCTGCGGCCCGCGGTGCTGGTCGCCGCCTTCTCCAGCGTGTCGGCCTCGGGCGACTGGCGCTCGACCGCCGACGCGTGCGCGGCGCTCGAGCTGCTCCAGACCTATCTGCTCATCCACGACGACTGGATGGATGGCGACGAGCAGCGCCGGGGGGGTCCCTCGGTGCACGCAGCGCTGCGCGATCGCGTGGGCGACGCCCATCTCGGCGCGAGCCTGGCCGTGCTGGCCGGTGATCTCGCCTCGGCGTTCTCGCAGCGCTTGATGGTGCGCGCGTCGACCGCGGCGAAGTCTCCCGTCCAGGCGCTCGAAGCCTTCGTCCGCATGCAGACCGAGGTGGTGTGCGGGCAATCGCTGGACCTGCTCGCCACCACCGACGTCCCGCGGATGCAGCAGTTGAAGACCGGCAGCTACACCGTCGCCGGCCCGCTGCGACTCGGCGCCCTGCTCGCGGGCGCCACCCCCGAACAGCTCGGGGTCCTCGAGGCCTTCGGAGGGCCCATGGGCGAAGCGTTCCAGCTGCGCGACGACCTGCTCGGCACGTTCGGAGATCCGAGGACCACCGGCAAGCCCTCCGGCAACGACCTCCGGGCCGGCAAGCGCACCGCCCTCGTGCTCGAGGCCGAGCAGCGGCTCGACGCCGACGCCCGCGCCCCGCTGACCCGGGTCCTGGGCCTCAAGGAAGCGACGGACACTCAGGTGGCCGAGGCCGCGGCGTTGCTCGTCGAGTCGGGCGCGAAGGCAGGCGTCGAGCGTCGCCTCGACATGCTCGTGCAACAAGCCGTCGGGGCGCTGGACACCCCGCTCCTCCACGAGACCGGCCGCGCCATGCTGCAGACGCTGGTCGAGGCCCTGGCCGTTCGAGATCGATGAGCGGGAACGACACGGCACGCGGCACCGGGGTCGCGCACGGCAAGGTCATCCTGCTCGGCGAGCACTCGGTGGTCTACGGTCGGCCGGCCCTCGCCGCCGGACTGCCGCGCGGCGCCACCGCCTCGGCCGAGGACGCCGAGCGCTCGGTCCTCCGCGTCGAACCGTGGGGCGTCGAGGTGCCCGCCGATCCGAGCGCCGAGAAGTCGTTGACCCGCGCGTTCGCCGCGCTGCTCGCGAGGATGGACGTGCGCCGCGCCGTGCGGGTCGACGCGCAGGTGTTCCTGCCAGGAGGCTCGGGGCTCGGCTCCAGCGCGGCGCTCGGCGTCGCGGTGATGCGCGCGATCGACGACCTGCGGGGCGTGGCACGGGCGGACGACGATGCGCTCGCCTGCTCGCTCGCGTGGGAGCGCGTGTTCCACGGGAATCCCTCCGGCGTCGACAGCGCGATGGCGCTGCACGGGGGCTGCGGCTGGTACGTGCGCGGCGAGGCGCTCGCGCGCGTCCATCCACGCCACGGCGTCACGCTCGTGGTCGGAGACTCCGGCGAGTCCTGCTCGACGCGCATCACGGTGGAGCAGGTCGCGCGTCAACACGAAGGTCATCCCGCCCGGCTCGAGCGGACCTTCGATGCCATCGCCGCCGTGGTCCGAAACGGCCGCCTCGCGCTGGAGGCCGGCGACATGCGGGCGCTCGGCCAGCTGTTCGACATGAACCAATCCCTGCTCGCGGGCATGCTCCTCTCGACCGCGACGCTGGAAGACATGATCCACGCGGCACGCGCAGCGGGCGCGGCCGGTGCCAAGCTGACCGGTGGCGGCGGCGGAGGGTGCATGATCGCGGTGGTCCAGGATCCGGAGCAGGCGACGGCCGTGAAGGACGCGATCGAGGCCCTCGGCAAGCGCGCGTTCGTCGCGACGGTGGGGGGCCCCGCGTGACGGGCGTGCCGGGGCGCGCGCGCTGCGTGGCACGCGCGAACATCGCGCTGTCCAAGTACTGGGGCAAGAGCGACGACCGCCTGAACCTCCCGGCGGTGCCGAGCCTCTCGGTGACGCTCGAGCCGATGCGCACCGAGACCGTCGTCGTGCTCGACGACGCGCTTCGCGGAGACACCTTCGAGCTCGACGGCGCGCCGGCGCGAGACGTGGAGCGGGCGCGGGTCGCGCGCTTGCTCGACGGGGTCCGCCTCGAGACCGGCCTCTCGACCTTCGCGCACGTCACGAGCCGCAACCATTTCCCGACGGCCTCCGGCCTCGCGTCGAGCGCGTCCGGTTTCGCGGCCCTCGCCGGCGCAGCGCGGCATGCCTACGGCCTGCCCCGGGACGACGCGCGCACGAGCGCGATGGCACGCCGCGCGAGCGCGAGCGCGGCCCGCTCCGTGTACGGCGGGTTCGTCGCGCTTCCTGCCGGACACCCCGGCGACGACGCCCTCGCGGCGCACGTCGTGCACCCGCCGGAACACTGGGACCTGCGGGTGGTGGTCGCCGTCGTCACCGAGGCCCGCAAGGACGTGGGCTCCCGCGAAGGGATGGGCCTCTCGCGCGAGACCTCCCCGTACTGGGACGCGTGGGTCGCGTCGGCGCCCCGGATGTACGACGCGATCGCCACGGCGCTCCGCGCCAAGGACATCCGCGCCCTCGGCCCGCACGTCGAGCAGAGCTTCACGACGATGCACGCGCTGGCCTTCACGAGCAGCCCGTCGACGATGTACTTCCAGCCTGCGAGCATCGCCGCGCTCGGCGCGCTCCGCGACCTGCGCGCGCGCGGCGTGCCGGTCTGGCCGACGATGGACGCCGGTCCTCACGTGAAGGCTGTCTGCCACGGGGACGACGCCGACCAGGTCGAGGCCGCCCTCGCCGCGACCCCCGGCGTGTTGCGCACCCTGCACGCGCGCCCCGGCCCGGGTCTCGAGCTCGACTGAGCCTCGCGCCTGGAGCGCGCTTTCCGCGGCCCCCCGGAGAACACCATCGGCGCCGCGGCGCCCCTGGAATGGTCCAACCGGGTAGCGATGCAGCGGTCCTGTGTCACCTTCCGGCCGTCCCGTGTCGAACGACCTCATCGTCAGCGCCCCCGGCAAGGTGATGGTGTCCGGCGAGTACGTCGTGCTGACCGGCTCGACCGCGCTCGTCGCCGCGACGGACGCGCGGGTCCGCGTGCACCTCTCGCCCCGCGCACCGGACGGCTCACCTCCCCCTGTGGGCGGCTCGCAGGATCCCCGGACGCTGCCGCCGGAAGCTCTGCTAGCCCATCGCCTGGCAGAGGAGGTCCTCGGCCTGCTTCCCCCCATGAACCTGTCCGTCGATACCCGCGCGTTGCGCGAAGGCGACCGCAAGCTGGGCCTCGGCTCCTCGGCCGCAGCGGCCGCGGGCGTGGTCGCCGCCGTCGCCGCAGCGCACGGTCTCGACGTGACCTCGCCCCACGTGCGCGCCCGACTCCTGCCGATCGCCCTGGAGGGCCATCGCGCGGTCGCGCCCGATGGGAGCGGCGCCGACGTCGCGGCCTCGATGCTCGGGGGTCTCGTTCGCGTCCGCCGCGAGGGCGAGAGCGTCGAAGCGACCTCGGTGGCCTGGCCGTCGAGCCTCCACTTCGCGCTGCTGTGGACCGGCAGCCCGGCCCGCACGAGCGACCTGGTCGCCCGCGTTCGCGCCGCCGCGGCGCGCGACGCCGCCGGCCACGAACGCGCCCTCGGCCCCCTCCGCGAGGCCGCGTCCAGGCTGCTCGACGCCATCGAGCGGGACGACCGTGTCGCGGCGATCGACGCCGTCGACGCCCACCACGAGGCGATGTCCGACCTCGGACGGTGGGCCGATGCCCCCATCGTCACGCCCTCGCTCGCCCGGGCCGCGCAGCTCGCGCGGGACGTCGGGGGAGCCTCCAAACCCTCCGGGGCGGGCGGCGGCGACGTCGCGCTCGCGGTGCTGCCGGATGCCTCCGCCCGGAGCGCGCTCGAGCAAGCCTGCCTCGCGGCCGGATTGACCCTACTTCCTTTGCGACTCGGAGACGGCGGCCCCTGCGTCGAGCTGCCCGCCTGAACACGGAGCCACGTCCATGGTCACCTCGCGTCTGCCAGGATTCTACCGGTTGTCCTTGATCGAGCGTCGGCGCCTCGCCGAGTCGGTGATGGGCTTGCCGACGGGGGCCATCGACCGCGCGCTCGCCCTCGGAGGCCTCGACCCGGAGACCGCCGACAAGACGATCGAGAACGTGATCGGCACGTACGCGATGCCCCTCGCGCTGGGGCTGAACGTGCAGATGAACGGCCGCGACTACCTCGTGCCGATGGTCGTCGAGGAGCCGAGCGTGGTCGCCGCGGCGAGCAACGCCGCCAAGATGGTGCGCGCGGGCGGCGGGTTCACGACCGAGAGCGATGCGCCGATCATGATCGCGCAGATCCAGCTCGACCGCGTGCCCGACGTCACGGGCGCGATCGAGAGGCTCGCCGCGCGGAAAGACGAACTGCTCGCGCTCGCGGACTCGGCCGTCCCGAACCTCGTCGCCCGAGGAGGCGGTGCGCGCGACCTGGAGCTGCGCGACCTCGCCGATGGCTGGCTCGTCGTGCACGTGCTCGTCGACTGCCGCGATGCCATGGGCGCGAACCTGGTGAACACCGTCGCCGAGTCGCTCGCCCCCCACGTGGCGGCCATCACCGGAGGTCGCATCGGGCTTCGAATCCTGTCGAACCTGACCTCGCATCGCTGCGTGCGCGTGCGCTGCCGCGTCCCCGCGAAGGTCCTGGCCACCGAGGGGTTCACGGGCGAAGAGGTGCGCGACGGCATCGTGCGCGCGAGCGAATTCGCCGAGCGAGACCCCTACCGGGCCGCCACGCACAACAAGGGGATCATGAACGGCATCGACCCCGTCGTGATCGCGACCGGCAACGACTGGCGCGCCGTCGAGGCAGGCGCCCACGCCCACGCGGCCCGCCACGGCAAGTACGGGCCGATGTGCACCTGGAAGGTCGCCGCGGACGGCGCGCTCGAGGGGTTCCTCGAGCTCCCCCTCGCGCTCGGGATCGTCGGGGGGACGCTCCGGGTGCACCAGGGCGCGCGGCTCGGCCTCGAGGCCGCAGGCATCGACTCGGCGCAGGAGCTCGCGATGCTCGCGGCGTCCGTCGGCGTCGCCTCGAACCTCGCGGCCCTTCGCGCGCTCGCGACCGTCGGCATCCAGAAGGGCCACATGGCGCTGCACGCACGGAGCGTCGCCATCGCCGCCGGAGCCCGCGGCGCCCTCGTCGAGCAGGTCGCCGCGGAGATCCACGAGTCCGGGACCGTGACGGTCGAGGCCGCCCGCGAGGCGCTTCGCCGCCTCGCCCCCGAGTCCGACCTTCAAGCCGCCGAGTGAGCGGAGGTCCGGTCGCCCGGGCTCGGCGGGAAGATTCGTTGCAGGCCTCGCCCCGGACCCTGCACGATGCCGCCATCATGAAGCTGAACGGCAAGAGGATCCTGGTCACCGGGGGAACGAGCGGCCTCGGTCGCGCGATGGCCTTGCGATTCGCCCGCGAAGGCGCCCATCTCGCGGTGACCGGCCGCAGGACCGAGGCGCTCGACGCGGTGCGCGAGGCGTTGACGGCCCTCTCCCGCAGCCCCGTGGTGATCGTGCGCGCCGACCACCTCGACCCGGCCGACAACGCCCGTGCCGTCGACGAGGCGGCCACCGGGCTCGGGGGCCTCGACGGCCTGGTCAACAACGCCGGCGTCATCGGGTTCGACGGCGCCGTCGACAGCAAGCCGCACGAATTCCGGCGCATGATGGAGACGAACCTCTTCGGCCCGTACGAGCTCACGCGCCA
>CAIKNO010000514.1 GCA_903828805.1 uncultured Sandaracinus sp.
GGCCAGCGCCGACAAGGACACCGGCAAGGCCAAGGACACCGGCAAGGCCAAGGACACCGGCAAGGCCAAGGACACCGGCAAGGCCAAGGACACCGGCAAGGCCAAGGACACCGGCAAGGCCAAGGACGCCGGCAAGGCCAAGGACGCCGGCAAGGCCAAGGACGCCGGCAAGGCCAAGGACACCGGCAAGGCCAACGCGCCCTCCGCGTCGGCGGCCAGCACGCAGCGGACGGTGCCGACGGATCGCCCGCCTCCGGTCGCCGAAGGCAAGTCCAACCTGTTGCCGATCTTGATCGGCGTGGCCGCCCTGGTGGGGATCGGCTTCATGCTGATGAACCCCGGTGATGGCTCGCCCCGCGCGGGGAGCACGCCCACCCCCTCGGCGCAGCCCGCTCCCGAACCGGCCGCGCTCGCGGCCGCCGAGCCCCCACCCGCGGAAGCTCCGCCTGCGACCCTGCCGGCTGCCCTGTCGCCGGAGAGCATTCCTGAAGCCGTCCCCGCAGCCCCCGCCGAAGCGGCTGCCCAGCCGCCCCTCCCCGTCGCGACTCCGACCACACGTCTCCACGTGGAAACGACTCCGAGCGGAGCGGGCCTTTACGTGGACGGCGTCATGCGCGGCACCTCGCCCGCCGACCTGGACCTTCCGGTGGGTGTGCCCACCGTGGTCGCAGCCCGCCTCGAGGGGTATCAGGAAGGAACGGAACGGTTGACGCCGACCGAAGCGCAGGGCTCCGTGCGCATGGCGCTCACGTCGCTCACCTACGTCGTCGAAGTGAACACCAACCTGCCGGGCGTGCGGCTTCGCGCGGGATCGCGGAGCATCACGAGCACGTCGAGCGGCCCCGCACGGCTGACCGTGCTTCGGCCGACCGCCGAGCTCGAGGTCACGGGCACCCTTTCGGGCCACGTCGAGGCCGCCGCACGGGTGAGCCCCGCGTCCTTCACTCTCCGCGACGGGGAAATGGTGGCTGCCGTCCGCCTCGATCTGATGCCGCGGCCCGCCGCGGCGCCTGCGGCGTCCCCGGCGGCGCGCGCGCCCGCCGCACCGCGAGCACCGCGCGTTCGCAGGCCGTCCAGCGCGGCCTCGGGCGGTGCGGCTCCGACGCCCACGACCGAAGCGCCTCCCGACAATCCGTTCTGACCGACGCGCTCGACGCACGTTCAGGCAGCAGCCGCGGGGTGGCCGTTCAACGTCTCCCTCGCGGCTGACCTGGATCGAGGATCCGGTCGAGCACGATCCCGGACAGAAAACCAGCGACGTGCGCGGAGAACGCGACGCCCCCCGCGCCGAGGTTCGTCCACGTCCCGAGCGTCATGACGAGCTGGTAGCCGAACCAGACCAGCAGAAACGCATGCGCTGGCAGTTCGACAGCCCCGATGACGAACCATGCGACGATCGGAGCGCGCGGAAATCGGAGCATGTACGCCCCGAGGACCCCGGCGATCCCCCCCGAGGCCCCGACCAGCGGCAGCTCGCCGAATGGCGCAAGCATGACGAACGCGGTCACCGCGCAGAGGTGTGCCAGCACGTAGAGCGCGAGGTATCGGCCACGGCCGAGTTGATCCTCGACGTTGTCTCCGAACACGTGCAGGAACCACACGTTCCCGAGCACGTGAACCCACCCCGCGTGGACGAACAGCGACGTGAATGGGGTCACGACCGCCCAAGAGGGTTCGAGCGTCAGCAGCCGCGCCGGCGTGACCCCGAACGCTTCCATCAGCGCGCGGCCTGCCGCAGGACCGAGCCACCAGACCGCCAGCCACACGGCGAGGTGAACCGCGATCAGCAGCCACGTCACGACGGGCGTCCGGCGGGAAGGATTGACGTCTCGGATCGGAATCACGTCGCTCGGACTTCCCGCGCACGGGGGTCCCGAGGAACCACCACGCTGCGCATGACCGTCGGAATCATGCCCGCAATAGAGTACAAACGGGGCATGTCCCGAGAGGTTCACGTCATTTCCCACCCGCTCGTCCAGCACAAGCTCACGCTGATGCGGCGCGAGCACACGAGCGTCAGCCAATTTCGTCAGCTCCTCGAGGAGATCTCGATGCTGCTGGCCTACGAGATCACCCGGGATTTCCCCCTGTCGACCGAGCGGATCCAGACGCCTCTCGCCGCGATGGACGCCCCGGTGATCGAGGGCAAGAAGCTCGTCATCGTCTCGATCCTCCGTGCGGGCGAGGGGTTCCTGACCGGCATGCTCAGGGTCATTCCCTCGGCGCGCGTCGGGCACATCGGACTGTACCGGGATCCGAAGACGCTCGAGGCCGTGCAGTACTACTTCAAGGTGCCTGGGCACCTCGAGGATCGCGACGTGATCCTCGTCGATCCGATGCTCGCGACGGGCAACTCGGCCGTGGCCGCGGTCGAGCGCATCAAGGCCACGAACCCTCGCTCGATCAAGTTCATGTGCCTGCTCGCGGCCCCGGAGGGCATCGCCACGCTGCACGCGAGCCACCCCGACGTCCCGGTGTGGACGGCGGCCGTGGACGAGAAGCTCAACGAAAAGGGATACATCGTGCCCGGCCTCGGCGACGCCGGCGACCGACTCTTCGGCACGAAGTAGGCGGCCACGGGTTGGCGCGCGATCCCTCCCATGGCTAGGCTGCAGCGATGGGCGCTCGCGACAAGAAGAAGAAGCCGCAAGCCAAGCCCGCCGACATCGGAGACGTGGTGGCGTTGCGGCGCGCGGGGCGCCTCACGGAGGCCGAGGCCGCTGCGCGCCGTTTGCTCGTCCGCGAGCCGCGCCATCCGGTCGCCTGGGAGCAGCTCGGGCAGGTCCTCGAGGCCCTCGGTCGCGCCGGCGAGGCCGAGGCTGCGATGCGTCATGCGCTCGACTTCGCGACCGATCCTTTCGATGCGCTGAACAACCTGGCCGCCCTCCTCGCTCGCCGCGGCGCGATGACGGAGGCCGCCGACCTCCTCGAGAAGGCCCTGAAGGTTCGGCCCGACAACGCCTTCGCGCTGTCGAACCTCGGCGGGGTCTACCGGCGCCTCGGGAACCTCGAACAGGCCGTGACGCTGCTGGAGCGCGCGATCGCGGTGGCCCCCGGCCATCCGACCGCGCACGCCAACCTCGGTGTTTCGCTCGCGGCTCAGGGGCAGATCGAGGCCGCGCTCGTCGCGTTGCGTCGGGCCGTCGCGCTGGCTCCGGGAGACATGGTCAACCACGACAACCTGCTCCTGAATCTGCACTACTCCTCGGAGACCTCTCCCGAGGCCGTGGCCGAGGCGCATGCGCTGTACGGCCGGGCTGCGCTGGAAGCGGCTGCTCGTCGCCCCGCCCCCCGCACGCGCGACCTGGCACGCGACCGCCCGTTGCGCGTGGGCCTCGTGTCCCCCGACTTGAAGCGTCATTCGGTGGCGTTCTTCATCGAACCGCTGCTCGAGGGTCGGAACCGCGACGAGCTTCAGGTGTTCGCCTACAGCAATGCGTTGCGTGAAGACGAAGTGTCGGCTCGCCTCAAGGCGCTGTGCGACGAATGGCACGACATCTCGACCATGAGCGACAGCGCCGTCGTCGAGATGGTGCGGGCGCATCAGGTCGACATCCTCATCGATCTGGCAGGCCACACCGCAGGCAACCGGCTGGGCGTGTTCGCCGAGCGCGGTGCGCCGGTGCAGATGACGTATCTCGGCTACCCCGACACCACGGGATTGCCGACCGTCGAATACCGGATCACCGACGTTTGGTCCGACCCTCCTGGCGCGCACGATGCCGCGCACACCGAGCGACTCCTGTACATGGACGACGGCTTCCTGTGTTACCGGCCGTCGTCCCCGAGTCCCGAAGTCGCGACGCCGCCCACGTCCCGCGGCGAGCCGCTGACGTTCGGCTCGTTCAACGCGTCGAAGAAGGTCTCGGACAAGACCCTCGAGTTGTGGCGACGCGTCCTCGAGGCCGCCCCGGGTTCGCGACTGCTGCTGAAGGATCTCGCGCTCGGCGATCCTTCCACCCGCTCCCGGTTCGAACGGCGTCTGGAGGCCCACGGCCTCCCACTGGAACGCGTTCGCTTGGTCGGCTACGTCGCCGATGCGTACGGACATCTGGACGCGTATCAGCACATCGACGTGGCGCTCGACACCTACCCGTACCACGGCACGACGACCACCTGCGACGCCCTCTGGATGGGGCTGCCCGTGGTGACGCTCGCCGGCCCGAGCCATGTGTCGCGGGTGGGCGTCGGGCTGCTCGAACGCGTCGGGCTGGGCTGTCTCGTCGCCACCACGGACGACGACTACGTGGCCCTGGCGGTCACGTTGGGCAGTGACCCTGGACGGCTCCGCGAGCTTCGCGCCAGCGCCCGTGCGCGGCTCGCCTCGAGCACACTTCTGGACGGGTCGCGCATGGCCGCCGCGTTCGCTCGCGCGCTCAGGCGCGCATGGCACGAGCACGTCGACCGAGCGCTTGGCGAAGAGCCCGCCTCCTCATCGGTCGAGGAAGTTCCCGCAGCAACGGTGTCAGAGCCCACACGACCGGATGCAGGCTCCCGGTGGCAATGGCTCCCGGGCAGGATCCGGATCGCCACCCCCGACACGTTCTCCCAGATGACCACCTACGTGCTCGAGGAGCAGGGCGACTGGTTCGAAGCCGAACTGCATTTCGTTCGCACGCTTCTTCGTGGCGGAGAATCCGTCCTCGACGTGGGCGCGAACCACGGGGTGTACGCGCTCTCGATGGCCAGGGAGGTCGGCCCCGGGGGGCGCGTGCTCGCGATCGAACCGGCAGGGGAGACCGCGGCGAGGCTCAGGGCGAGCGCGTCTGAAAACGGTTTCTCGCAGCTTCACGTGCTCCAATGTGCGATCTCGGACCACGAAGGGACCGCCGTCCTGCACACGGGCTCGAGCAGCGAACTGAGCACCCTCGGCGCGGCGTCACACGGGGCCCGAGGCTCCGAGTCGGTACGCCTCACCACGCTGGATGCGTGCGTTGCCGAGCACGGGTGGACCGATATCGCCTTCGTGAAGATGGACGTCGAGGGCGAGGAGATCCGAGCCCTCGAGGGCGCCCGCGGCCTTCTCGAGCGCGACGAACCTCTCTGGATGGTCGAGTACAAGCATGGCGGCCAGGTCAATCACGGCCTGCTCGAATGGTTCGCGACCACGGGCCATTCGCTCTTCCGCCACGTTCCCGGTCTGGACATCCTCGTGCCCCATCCGCCAGGCACGGAGGCCGACGGCTATCTGCTGAACGTCTTCGCTGCGCGACCACGGCGGGCCGCACAGCTCGAGGCTGCGGGTCTGCTGGCCCAGCGCATCGCGAGGGAAGACGAAGTTCCCGACGCGCCTCATTGGAGCCACGCCCCAGGTCACGTCGCCGCGTGGTCGCGGCTCGGCGACACCTCCTCTTTCGGCGAGTCCACCGACGCCCAGGCACGTCACCGCATGTCGCTGGAGCGCTACGGTCTCAGCCAGCAGCCTCACCTCAGCCCATCGGTCCGCGCGCAGTGCCTGCAGTCCGCGCTCGACCTCGCGGCCTCGTCCATCGACGGCCCCGAGGAACTCGGTCGGTTGATGACCGTCGCCCGGCTCGCAGCGTCATGGGGCCATCGCGAACTCGCGCTGGAGGTCCTCCAGACCGCCATCGTCGTCCTGGACGGCGGCCAGGCCCGCCTGAGCGAGCCGTTCTTGCCGGCCTGCCCGCGCTTCGACGAGGTCGACCCCAGCGCGCGGCTGGGCCCATGGGCGCTGGCATGCCTGCTCGAGCAGCGCGAGCGTCTCGCCGCGTTCTCGTCGTATTTCACTGCCTCCCAGCCCCAGACGCGCCAAGCCCTCGAGACGATCGCCGAGCTGGGGTTCCAGGGCCCAGAAATGGCGCGCCGACTCCAGCTCGTCCGTCGCCAAGCACGCATGACGGGTCGCTGAATCGACGTCATCCTTGACGCGATGCGGTCGCTCGCCCCACCCCGTCTCACCGGTGCGCAGCGCCGCGGCTTCGGCGTTGCGGAGACCGGGTCGCCCGACACCCGCGATCGAGGGTCGTCGAGTCTTTCTCGATGGCACGTCCGGTTGGAGCCCGACGGCTCGAAGACCCGCGCGCGCGGCCAGGTCCACGGTGGCCGAATGCCTCGGCCCGGACATCCGAACGGCATGCCAGGCACATTCGTCGGTCACGGCCGCAGACCTCCACGCGGCGAGCTCCCAGCAAGCTACGCGGAGGTCGATGTCGATTGACCCGCGTCCAACGGGCGAAACAGAAAACAAAAACGCCCCGGGCATCAGCCCGAGGCGTCTTGCAGCGCGACCGAATTAGTAGGTTCAGCGCCGTTGAGCCGGAAGCCCTCCACGGGCCACCCCACTCACTCGGCGCTCGCCCCCAAGATCTCGATCATCGACATCGGAGCGTTGTCACCCCTGCGCGCCGTCATCTTGACGATGCGGGTGTAACCACCGCCGCGATTCTCCTTGACCCGGGCCAAGAAGCGGGGCGCGATCTCGTGGAAGAGCTTGTGGACGAGATCCACCTCTTCGTAGCTGCCATCCGAGAGCGTCTTGACCAACGTCTTCGGCAGGAACTCCGCGACGAGCCGCTGAGCATGGACGCGACGCGCTACGACGCGAGCGCGCTGACTTTCGTCCAGCTTGCCCACGTCCACCGTCAGTTCGTCTCCGAGGCGGGCCGCACGGGTGATGAGCCGCTCCACCGTGCGCCGCAGCTCCTTCGCCTTGGCGTCGGTGGTCTCCATCCTTTCGTGCAGCACCAGGTTGCCCGCCATGATGCGGAACATGGCGCGACGATGCGACGTATTGCGGCCAAACTTCCGGCCCGACTTGCGATGTTGCATGACTCTCTACCGTCCGATTCGAAGTTCGCTCGTCTCTCGACGATCCAGACC
>CAIKNO010000515.1 GCA_903828805.1 uncultured Sandaracinus sp.
CATCTCGTCGTCGATCCGCCCACAGCCTGAGCCGGCGGCCCCGAAGGGGTGCCCGCGCGGGGCCCGCGCTCAGCGGATCGTCGGCCGCTGGCCGCCGCGGTCGGCGACGTACTGGGTCCGCCCCGCGCCGTGGAGGTGCGCGCGCATCGTGGCCGGCACGCGCAGCATCCAGTCGTGGATCTGCGGGCGGATCATCGCGCTGACGATCCCCTCGTCGATCGCGGCGAGGATGCCCCACGAGATCAGCGTTCGGTCGTCCCGGCCGGGCCACGGGGAGAGGGTCGCGAACCCCGTCGCCGAATGGATGTCGTGGGGCAGCGAAGGGTCGAGGTCGAACGACACGTCGTGCCGCGCGGGGTCGAACCGGAGGCGCAGATGGTAGGTCGCGTGCACCAGGCCATAGCTGTGCTCGAGCCTGACCGTCGCCTCGCGCCCCACCCGGCGGACGGTGCGCACCGACGCGACCTGCGGCAGAAGGTTCCGGTAGGACGAAGGGTCCTGGAGCGCGAGCCAGACGTCGACGATCGGCCGATCGACGACCTGGAAGCTGGTGCCTCCGAAGTGGACGAGCGCGCCGCGACGCTCCTCCCGGCGGCGCATCACGAGGCGCCCCGCTTCGAGCGAAGCCCGCTCCGCCGCGGTGAAGCCGCGCCGCGTCTGCGCCTCGATCGTCGTGTGGGCCGTCGTCGTCACCGCCGACGCCGCGAACAGTCCGAGCGCGAGCGAAAGAGCCCACCAACGCGCGCGGAGATGACCGGGACCCCCCATTCGAGGCCTACGATGAAGGAAGGCGAGGCGTCGCGCCACGTCCCTCGCCTCGCCCCGTTCCTCCCACCCGGTCGGGGGTTCGGGCATGTCCGCACCGCGCCCGCTCGGACTCGAAGTCAAGCCCGCCGCGCGGAGGGCGCCCTCAGTCGGACGCATCTGCGGCGATCCCGGGGGCGCGGCCGGGAGGCGAGCCCGGGTACCACGGATGGAAAGGCGCGCGGTCCTCACACACCGGCCGGTCGGCCGGCGGACAGTAGATCCGCAGATGAAAATGGTTGCGGTGAGGGTGCCCGTGCGCCGGCTGCACCAGCAGGGCCTCGGCCCGGGCGAGCGTCGACGCGGACGCACGGCGGCGGCGGGCCGTCGCCAGGAGCCGGGCTCGCAGGGTGTCGGCGACGAAGATGTACTGCACGCGCGCGTCGGGATCGGTGATCAGACGGGCGATCAGCTCCCAGTTGCGGGCATCGTCGAAATGCAGCGCTTCGTTGGGGGCGAGGCCGTGCCCGTGGCGGTCGAAGGCCGCGAACCCGAACGGGTCGTACGGCACGCCGTCGGCGTCGGCCATGTAGAAGGCCAGGTCGACATCGCGGCCGTTCTGGTGAGAGCGATGCCCCTGGATCCGCCCGCCCGCCCTCATCGACAGTTCCCCGACGGAGAGCTTTGCGCCCGGCAGCCGCTGGGCCACGCGGAGCGCGGCGCGCTCGATGAGCTGGACGAGCTCGTCGGTGCCCCAGAAATTCCCGGCCTCGCGGTATTCGCCCGCGTAGCGGACATGCTCCGACTCACGGAGCAGGACGCCGCGCCGCAGCCGGCCCGAGAACGCGAAGCCCACCGACGTGCTCGGAGGTCCCCGCCGCCCGCGGTGCGGGCGGGGGGCGTCGGCATGGTCTCCGGGATGCGCCATCGCCGTGGGGACGAACGCCGCGGGCACGAACGCCGCAGGCACGAACGCCGCGAGCGCGAGGGCGACCAGGGCGAGCGCCACCATCCAAGCGCCGCGTCGGCACGCCGGGGCGGAGCCATGGACTCGGCCCGGCACTGCGCGGCCCGGCACTGCGCGGCCCGGGCGCAGTGACGGCCTGGCCATCGGGGTGTCGCCGTCGCGCATCGTGTCCACGGGGCTACGGGCATCGACGGAAGAAGGCAAGATTCCGGCAGGGCGCTATGCTCGCGCCGTGCATTCGAACGCCCCCGCCGCGGCACGAGCGCGTCCGGACACGCGGGCCGTGCATCCCGTTCGACGCTCCGCGGCCCGGGTCCGCGCCGCAACGCTGGCGCTCGCCTGCGCCTCCGCGGGGATGGGCTGCGGCGGTCCCAGCGTGACTGCGCGGCCGTCCGGGACGACGGGGCCCACCCCGGGATCGGAGATGGCGACGCAGGTCGAGCCGCACCGGGCGCGCAGCCCCAGGGACTTGCCCCCGGAGGCGACGTTCGCCGATCTCGCGACCGCCGCACGGCGGCAGGACGCCCTGCACGACCTCGACGGCGACGCGGGGTGCCTGCTGAGGCGGACCCCTGCAGGCCCTCGCCTCGAGGCCGATCTGGCGGTCGCGGTGCGCCCCTTGCCGGAGCCCGCGTCGGACCTCGACGCACGGCTCGCCGAAGGCGTCGCGCCGGTGAGCCTGCTGACGCGCTTCGGCACGTACGGCACGTCGACCGCGCCCCTCGGCCTCGTCGCGATGACCACGACGCGGCCCGCCGCGTCCGGCCACGTGCTCGCGCTGTTCCTGACCGACGAGGGCCTCTATGCGCGCCGCAGCGAGCGCGCCGAGGGCGAGCGCACGCCCTCCCGGCCCGCGTGGGTCCTCGAGCACACCGCGTGGGACGACGTCGATCTCGTGGTGGTGACGGCCGAGGCCGGGGTGCCCGTCGACACGCTCCTCGATCTGCTCGACCGGCTGCCCGACCGCCTCGCGGGCCGCGTCGGACTCGCCGTCCCCCTCGCACCCGGCACGCAGCTGCCCCCCTCGCCTTCCGCCGACGCGGCGGTCTCGCCCGCGGCCCTCTGCCCCGAGGGCCTCGACCTTCTGCCCGACGCGGCGCCCGAGGGTGACCTGCCGGCGGACCGGCTCCGGACGGGCCTGGCGCCGCTCGCGCGCGACGCCGAGCTCTGCGTGGGAACGAGCGCTGGCGCCGGCGCCGCCGGGGGGCGCGTCGTGCTGGCGCTCCGCATCGACCCCACCGGCCGCGTGCAGGACGCGTGCGCGATGGAGGACGCCACCGGCGATCCGGCGCTTCGCGCATGCCTCCTCGAGGCCACCCGCACGCTGGGCTTCGATCCCCCGGGCGGCTTCCTCGACCTCGCGCTGCCGCTTCGGCTCGAGCCCGGCCTGTCGCACCGTCAGCGTCCCGTCTGCCGTTGAGACGGACGCGCACGCGGCGGGCCGCCACCCCTCCCCCCGGCCGCCAGCGGCGTGGTATGCCGTGCGCCTCAATCGGAGGCTCTTCATGGCGCGTCATCTGCTCGCGATCGATCAGGGAACCACCGGCTCGACCGTGCTCGTGCTGGACGCGGACGGCCGGGTCCTCGGCCGCGCCACCCACGATTTCGCCCAGCATTTTCCCGTGCCCGGGCAGGTCGAGCACGACGCCGAGGAGATCTGGGCGAGCGTCCTGAACGCCCTCGGTCAGGCCTACGCGAAGGCCGGGGTCGATCCGCTCCACTGCGAGGGCATCGGCATCACGAACCAGCGGGAGACGACGCTGCTCTGGGAGCGCAAGACCGGCGCGCCCGTGCATCGGGCCATCGTGTGGCAGGACCGTCGGACCGCGCCCCGATGCCGCGCCCTCGCCGCCGAGGGGAAGGGTCCCCTGGTCGCCGAACGCACCGGGCTCGTGCTCGACGCGTACTTCAGCGGAACGAAGCTCGAGTGGCTGCTCGATCACGTGCCCGGCGCGCGCGCCCGCGCGGTCGATGGCGAGCTCGCGTTCGGGACCATCGACTCGTTCCTCGTGTGGCGCCTCAGCCAGGGCCGGGCGCACGTGACCGACCCCAGCAACGCCGCGCGCACCATGCTCTTCGACATCCACCGCCTCGCCTGGGACGACGAGCTGCTGGCGATGCTGCGGGTCCCCGCCGCGGTGCTGCCGGAGGTGCGCAGTTCGAGCGAGGTCTACGCGCGCACGCTCGGTGTTCCGGGCCTTCCGGACGGCATCCCGATCGCCGGCATCGCGGGCGACCAGCAGGCGGCGCTCTTCGGCCAGACCTGCTTCTCCGTTGGAGACGCCAAGTGCACCTACGGGACCGGCGCGTTCTTGCTCGTCAACACCGGGACGGACGCGCCGGCCTCGAGGAACGGGCTGCTCACCACCGTCGCGTGGAAGCTCGGCGACACCGTGCACTACGCGCTCGAAGGCTCCTCGTTCGTCGCCGGTGCCGCCGTGCAGTGGCTCCGCGATGGCCTCGGGATCATCGCCCGCAGCAGCGACGTGGAGCCGCTCGCCCGGCAGGTGGCCTCCAGCGAAGGCGTCATCTTCGTGCCGGCGCTGGCAGGACTTGGAGCGCCCCACTGGGACCCGGACGCGCGCGGGACGTTGTTCGGCATGACCCGAGGGACCAAGGCAGCCCACATCGCCCGCGCGACGCTCGAAGGAATCGCCCTGCAGGTCGCCGACCTCTGCCACGCGATGGAGTCGGACATGGGTCGCCCGATGGCCCGCTTGCGGGTCGACGGGGGCGCATCGGAGAACGCGCTGCTCATGCAGTACCAGTCGGACGTGCTCGGGCTGCGCATCGAGCGCCCGCGACACGTCGAGACGACCGCCCTCGGCGCGGCGTACCTGGCGGGGCTCGCCGTCGGCGTGTTCCCCGACCTCGCGGCGATCGAGAAGGCCCACGGGATCGACGCACGCTTCGATCCCTCGATGGACGAGGCCGAGCGGCAGGTGCACCTGCGTCGATGGGCCGACGGAGTGCGGCGATCCCGAGGCGCCCTCGACTGAGCGCGCGCCTCCGCCCTCCGAGCCCGTTGGCGCGCGGGCGCTGCGGCCCCATCTCTCGCGGAGGGGCCATGCGCGCGGAAGGAAATGACCCCAGGCGGTCGTTCCACGCTACGATGCGCCCCCAGCTTTGCCGGAATCCATGAGCATCGACGACGAACACACCGCGCCCCTCGCCACGACGACCGCACACGACGGCCACGAGGACGCGTCCGAGCCGCGCGACGTGCCGATCGCCTGGGAGGCCCTCGAAGACGCCTTCGAGAACAACGCCCCCGAGGTCCACAGCTACCTCCACCTCGACACCGGCGACGTGCTCCGGGTCGTCGATGGCGTGGCGGACCCGCAGATGCAGTCCCGGGTGGGCAGCGACCCCTCGTACCTGCGGGTCGAGCCGGTCAGTTCGCGCGAGCAGTACCGGTGGATGGAGCGCTTCATCGCGACCGTCGATCCCGGGGAGCTCCGCGACAAGCTGGTGCAGTCGATCGACGGCAAGGGCGCGTTCCGTCGCTTCAAGGACGTGCTCGTCTCCTACCCCCTCGATCGCGAGCGTTGGTTCACCTTCCGGAGCGAGCGGCTGCGCGCCTGCATGGAGGGATGGCTCCACGCGCACGACATCCGGGTCGCCCCCCGCGAAGCCTGGCCCGTCCCCACGGCCGAGGCCGTGCGCCCCGTGGCCGAGGAGCCGCCGGCGCCCGTGCTGCGCCGGCACCGCACCGCGACGGCCGACGTGTCCCGTCGTCGCCTCCACGAGCTCGTCGATGGGCTCCCTGCCCGCGAGCTCGAGAGCGCCCTCGCCTTCCTCGAGTTCCTCGCGGCGCGCAAGTTCGTCGCGCGCCCGCGCCCCGAGGCCGACGGAGAACCGAGCGGCCACGCCGCCGCCGAGGGTGTCGAGCCCGCACCGCACGAAGAGGACCACGCGGCCGGATTGAGCTGAGCGTGGCCGCCCGCCCGATGGGCCGCTCCGCTCGGCCGCTCCCCGCGTGCGCCCTCCTCCTCGCCGCGCTCGTGGCGGTCTCGACGTTCGCGCGGGCCCAGGGCCCGGCATCCGGCGCACCCGCGGCTGCGAATCCGGTCGCCGTCCGCATCGACGGCGTCGTGGCCATCGTCGGCGGCAACACGCCCACGAGCGACACGGACGTCATCCTGCGAAGCGACGTGGAGCTGCGCGCCCGCCTCACGCGCGCGGCCGACGGAGACGCCGCGATCCGCGCACCCCTGAGCGAGGCGGCCCTCGCCGCGGCGCTCGACGCGCTGATCGCCGAGGCGGTCGTGGCCCGCGAGGCCGCCCGGCTGCACGCCAGCCCACCCAGCGCGGACCAGATCGAAGCGCAGCGTGCCTCGCTCGTCCGAGGACTCGGGACCGACGCCGAGGTCGCCCGCTGGCTCGCGTCCTTCGGCGCCGAGGCCGACGAGCTCCGGGCCACCGCCACCCGCCGCGCGTTCGTCGAGGCGTTCCTGCAAGCCAACTTGCGCGCCAGCGCGACCGTGTCGGACGCCGAGCTCGCCCGGGTGCACGGTTCGGGCGAGCACCCCTTCACGTCGATGCCGCTCGAGCAGGTGGCCGAGCCGCTCCGCGCGTGGATCGCCGCCCGCGCCCTGCGGCAGGACGTGGCGCGGTGGACGGCCGTGCTTCGAGGTCGCACGCCGGTGGTCGTCGTCGTACCCTTCGCGCCCCCGCCGGTCGGGGCATCGGAGGAAGAACGTTCAGATGTCGGCACCGGGCGGTGACAACACACGCGTCGTGATCGCAGCGTTGACGGGCAATCTGCTCATCGCGCTCAGCAAGTTCGTCGCGGCGTTCTTCTCCGGAAGCGCGGCCACCCTCGCGGAGGCCGTGCACAGCGTCGCGGACACGCTGAACCAGGTGCTGCTGATGGTCGGCATGCGACGCGCCGCCCGCCCCCCGACGCCCTTGCATCCGTTCGGGCACGCGGTGGAGAGCTACTTCTGGCCCTTCCTCGTCTCGATCATGCTCTTCCTGCTCGGCGGCGCGTTCGCCCTCTACGAGGGCACGCACCAGCTGCTCGCGCTGCATCGCGGCGAGCCCGAGGCGCATCACGGCTCGAGCCTCTGGAGCTACGTGGTGCTCGGCACCTCGTTCGCGTTCGAGAGCTACTCGTTCTGGGTGGCCTCCGGCGAGTTCCGGAAGATGCGGGCGGGGCGCAGCATCGGCGAGACGCTGATGCACGCGAAGGATCCGACGATCCCCGTCGTGCTGATGGAGGACACGGCCGCCCTCGTGGGCCTCGGCGTGGCGCTGCTGGCCGTCGCCCTGAGCGACGTCACCGGCTGGTCGGGGTGGGACGCCGTGGGCTCCCTGCTGATCGGCCTGCTGCTGGGCGTGGTCGCGTTCTTCCTGTCCCGTCGGACCCACAGCCTCCTGATCGGCGAGTCCGCCTCCCCCGCCGATCGGCGGCAGATCGAGGCGCTGGCCCGCGGCGTCGACGGAATGAAGGGCGGCGTGACCCAGCAGATGTCGATGCACCTGGGCCCGAACGACGTCCTGCTGGCCATCAAGGTCGCGTTCGACCGGGACCTCACCGTGAGCGAGGTCGAGCGTGCGATCGACACCCTCGAGGCGCAGATCCGGACCGCGCTGCCCCACATGCGGTACATCTTCGTCGAGCCCGACGCGAAGTACGCGATGGAGAAAGATCCGCAGCGCGCCTCGATGGTCGGCGCGGAGCGCTGAGCCGGCCCCGGATGCGCGTCGTCCTCGGCCCGATGTCCGCCCGCGATCTCGACGAGGTCGAGCGCATCGCGGGCGTGTCGTTCGCCCCCCCGTGGACCCGGGCCGCGTTCGAGGGCGAGCTCGGCAGCCCCATCGCGAGATGCTCGGTCGCGCGCTCGGCCGCCGAGGGAGAGTCCGGCGAGGGACCCCTCGTCGGCTTCGCCGTCGCGCGCCTGCTCGGCCCGGAGGCGGAGCTGCTCTCCATCGCGAGCGCGCCCTCGGTCCGTCGGCTGGGCGTCGGTCGGGCGCTCCTCGTCGAGCTGCTCGACGACCTCGACGGACGGGCTGTCGAGGCGTGTTTTCTGGAGGTGCGCGCGGGCAACGCGCCCGCCCTGGCGCTCTACGAGTCCCACGGTTTCGCGCGCCTCGACGTGCGCAGGGCGTACTACGAGGACGGCGAGGACGCGCTCATCCTGGTGCGGCGCTCGACGTCGGCGACATGAGGACCGCGACGACGAGGGCGACGAAGAGCGAGAGCAGGACCCCGGCGGCGATGCCCAGAGGTCGGAAGCCACGGGCTCCGAGCCGGTCGGCCACCGACATCCCGGCGAACGCGCCCGCCACGAACGACACGAACGTGGTCGGCACCGTCGGGTAGCCCTCCCCGACCGCGAGGAACGCCGCGTAGTTCACGAGCATGCCCAGGGAGCCCCCGGCGACCCATCCGAACGCCGTCGCCCAGCGGGCGAGGCGCGCCTCCTTCGGGTCCATGGGGCCGTGCGACGTCGACTCGGGGGCGCTCATCGCGGGGACGGTAGCGCGGGCCGGACGGGCCGTCATTTCCTCGTGTGCAAGCGCACGGGATTCGCTCGTCCGTGGGACTGGCGCGGGTTGGGTCTTGCCATGAGGCGCCGGAGGAACCAAAAAGGCGCGACAAATCTTGTGGAGGTGTTCCATGGCCGTGTTCGTGCAAAAGCCCGCTCCTGATTTCTCGGCCGAAGGCGTTCGAGGACTCGAGTTCGTCGACGTCAAGCTCTCGGACTTCCGCGCAGGCGGAAAGGCCGGCGGCAAGAACGGCAAGCACGTGGTGCTGTTCTTCTACCCGCTCGACTTCACGTTCGTGTGCCCGACCGAGATCATCGCGTTCGACGAGAAGCTCGAAGAGTTCACCAAGCGCGACATCGAGGTCATCGGCGTCTCGGTCGACTCGAAGTTCTCGCACCTCGCGTGGCAGAAGACCCCCCGCGCCCAGGGCGGCCTCGGCGCCGTTCGGTACACGCTCGTCGCCGACATCACCAAGTCGATCGCGTCCGACTACGGCGTGCTGATCGACGAGGGCGACGACAAGGGCGTGGCGCTCCGCGGCACCTTCGTCATCGACAAGAAGGGCACGGTCCGCCACGTCACGATCAACGACCTCCCGCTCGGCCGCAACATCGACGAGGCGCTTCGCCTGGTCGACGCGATCGATTTCGTCGAGAAGAACGGCGAGGTCTGCCCTGCGAACTGGACCCCGGGCGCCGACACGATGAAGGCGGACCCGGAGGGCTCCAAGGCGTACTTCTCCAAGCACGGCTGAGCCGGCCCCCCGTCCCCCGACGGGCCCGACCGAGACGAGGGCGTTCCGCCGAGAGGTGGGCGCCCTCGTGGCGTTTTCGGACGGAACGGAGGGCCGTGCTTGCGGCGCGCGTGCGCGGTCGACGGGGCGTGGCGACGATCGCACCCAAGGCCTTCGCACCGTCCCGCGTCCGACGGACGCAGCCGTGCCACCGCCGCGGTGGACGGGTCCTGCGTGTGCTACCGTCCCCCGCCGCAGCTTCGCGGTCTGGGTGGTTGAAGCGGCTCGAGGTCGGGGACATGAGCGACAAGAACGACGATCAGGATTTCGACATCAGCGCGCTGGCCGCCCTCGTCCGGCCCTCGCTCTCCCCACCGTCGTCCCGGGAGGATCAGGACGGCGACGCCACGGTCGATCTCCGATCCCTGGCCGCGTCCGTCGCACCCGCGACGGCCGCTGCCGCCTCGACGGAGCCTGCTGCGGCGAAGGGCGAAGCGTCGGCCCGGAGCGACGTGAAGGGCGCTTCGGCCGCCGCCGAGGCGGCCACGTCCGACCAGGCGTCGCAGCCCAAGAACCAGGGCGGCAAGAGCCAGGGCGCCAAGAGCCAGGGCGGCAAGGGCAAGGGCGGCAAGGGCCAGCCCGCGAAGGGCAAGGGCGGCAAGGGCGA
>CAIKNO010000516.1 GCA_903828805.1 uncultured Sandaracinus sp.
ACCGCCACGCTGTTGCCCGTCAGAAGGCAGCCCACCACGTTCAACGCGCCGCCCGAGTCGCTGTACAGCGCCGTGCTGTTGCCCGTCCCGACCACGTTCGCCACCGTCGGGGCGCCCGACGCGACACGAAGCCCGATGTTGTTCGTCTGGAACGTGGAGTCGGTGATCGACGCGGCCCCCATCGCCGTCCGGATCCCGGTCGCCGCGTGCTCGACCACCGCGTAACTCAACGAGGCCGAGGTCGCGGTCGCCTCGAGCGAGATCCCCACCCACGCGCCAGCGGACGTCAGGGATTGAGCGCGGAAACGCACCGGCGACGCTGCCGTGCCCGCGACCGTGAACGTGCCCCGCACGATCAGCTCGACCTTCGTGGTGTCGGCGTTGGCCATCTGCGCGTCGGTCGACGCGAAGCGCACGTCGACGCCCTCCTGGATGGTGAGGTACGCGCCGGCCGGAACCACGATGTCCCCGGCGACCAGATAGGGGCTCCCCGCCGCGGTCCATGTCTGGTTGATGATGTTGCCCCCGGCGATCGTGGTGTCGGCCCGCGCGGGCGCGGCGAACGAGGCGACGAACGCGGCGACGACGAGCGAGATGGTCCGGTGGTGCGGCGAGACGGTGGGGCGCATGGCAGGGTCCTCGGCGCCGAGGATAGCGCCAGCCGGTGCCGAGTGCGCCCCCTTGCTCGAGCCCGGGCACGGCCCCGTGCGAGGGACCCGCCCTTCGCGGTTCTTCATGGGCGCCCGCCGGGGATTACGATAGAACGCCACCATGTCGCTCTACTCGTGGCTCGCGTCCAAAGGTCCATCCGGTTTCGGCTACGGCTCCACCGCCGAGGAGGTCACGGCCGGCCTCGACCTCACCGGAAAGACGGTGCTCGTCACCGGGTGCAACTCGGGTCTCGGCCTCGAGACGATGCGGGTGCTCGCGCTCCGCGGCGCCCACGTCATCGGCACGGCCCGGACCGTCGAGAAGGCGCGCGCTGCGGCGGCCTCGGTCCAGGGGTCGGCGGAGGGCGTCGCGTGCGAGCTCGAGGACCCCGCGTCGGTCCGCGCATGCATCGCGACCGTGTTGGCGATGGGGCGCCCGCTCGATGCCGTGATCTGCAACGCCGGCATCATGGCCCTGCCCCGACGGGAGACCGTGCTCGGCCTCGAACGTCAGTTCTTCACCAACCACGTCGGGCACTTCATCCTCGTGACCGGTCTGCTCGACGCGCTGACCGAGACCGGCCGCGTGGTCGTGCTCTCGTCCGCAGCCCACCGCAACGCGCCGCGCGAGGGCATCCGCTTCGACGACCTCGGGGCCGACAAGAGCTACCAGGCGTGGACCGCGTACGGGCAATCGAAGTTCGCCAATCTCCTGTTCGCCAAGGAGCTCGGCCGGCGCTTCGCGGGCACGCGTCGGACGGCGAACGCCGTGCACCCGGGCGTCATCCGGACGAACCTCGGGCGTCACATGAACCCGATGGCGATGGCGGTGTTCGGGCTCGCGGGCCCGCTCGTCCTCAAGAGCATCCCGGAGGGCGCCGCGACCCAGTGCTACGCCGCGGTGCATCCGGACGCGGGCGCGATCAACCAGAAGTACCTCGCCGACTCCAACGTCGCCCGGCCGCGCGCCGACGCGGAGGACGAGGCCCTGGCGCGCAAGCTCTGGGAGGTCACCGAAGGCCTCGTCGCGCGCCTTCTCTGAGCCCACGGGACCCGACCATGATCGAGAGACGACCCTTCCACGCCCTCGGCGCCGCCGATCACGGCTGGCTCGACACCAAGCACCACTTCTCGTTCGCGGGGTACCACGACCCGGCGCGGATGGGCTGGGGGCGTCTGCGCGTGTGGAACGACGACACCATCGCGCCGCAGACCGGATTTCCGGCCCACGGGCACGCGAACATGGAGATCATCACCTTCGTGAGGCGGGGCGCGATCACGCACCAGGACAGCCTGGGCAACCGGGGGCGCACCGAGGCCGGGGACGTGCAGGTGATGAGTGCAGGCACCGGGATCCGTCACTCCGAGTACAACCTCGAGGCCGTCCCCACGACCATCTTCCAGATCTGGCTCGTCCCCGAGGCGCCCGGCGGGGCGCCGACCTGGGGCACCCGACCCTTTCCTCGGGGCGCGCGCGCCGGTCGGTTCGTGACGCTGGCCTCGGGCATGGAGGGCGACGACGATGCCCTGCCGATCCGCGCCCGGGCGCGGGTGCTCGCCGCGACGCTGCGCGCGGGCGAGAGCGCCGTGCATGCCCTCGGGCCGGGGCGCTTCGCGTACCTGGTCTCCGCCGAGGGCGTGCTCGAGGTGAACGGGACGCGGATCGAGGCGGGCGATGGCGCCGCGGTTCGCGACGTCGCGGCCTTGACGATCCGCGCCGAGCAGGACGCCGAGGTCGTGCTCGTCGACACCCCGTGATCGCGCGCCCATCCCACGCGGACCGAGGGCCCCAGGCTCCGCGTGTCCGCGCGCGACGAGAAACTCCTCGCGACGCCGTCGCGGCCGTGAGACCGTCGAGCGGAGCACATGGCGGAAGACGCCCTCGTCGGACGGACCCTGGGAAGCGCGTACGGCATCGAGAAGAAGCTCGGGGCCGGGGGGATCGGCGCCGTGTACTCG
>CAIKNO010000517.1 GCA_903828805.1 uncultured Sandaracinus sp.
GCAGGCCCCTCGAAGGGGAGGACGACGTAGAAGTCGCCGTCGGGAATGCCGTCCGCCGCGCTCGAGGGATCGTGCCCGGTGGCGACCTCGGCGACGTCGATGAAACCGTCGCCGTCCGAGTCCGGATTGAGCGGGTCCGTGAAGTAGCGCTCTCGCTCCTCGCGATCGGACAGGCCGTCGTTGTCGGAGTCGTTGTCGAGGTAGTCCGGCACGGCGTCATCGTCGCTGTTTCGTGCGCGGCACCCACCCAGCGATCCCGCCTCGTCGATGTCGCCGATGCCGTCGCCGTCCGAGTCCGTATCGGCGGCGTTGGGGAGCCCGTCCCTGTCCCAGTCCGTCGAGGTCTCGAAGTCGTCGTAGAGCCCGTCGGCGTCGGCGTCCGCGGTGGAATCGCACCGGCCTTCGACCGGGCCGCCGCCATCGATTCCGGTCACCCCGGAGTCGCGTCCTGGGCGATTCGGCGTGCCGTCGGTGCAGGCCGAGAGGCCGAGTCCGAGGAGGGCGGTCAGGACAGACATCGAGGCGAGCGTACGCATCCGGGCTCCGGGTCAGGTCGAGGTGACGCGCGGCGCGCCTCGGGTCAGGTGAGCGAGATGGCGATCGCGGTGATGTTGTCGCGTCCGCCGCGCGCGTTCGCCGTGTCGATGAATTGACGCACCGCCTGGGCGGGCCCGAGCGACAGGACGGGCGCTATCTCGTGGTCCTCGACGTAGCCGTGAAGGCCATCGGAGCAGAGGAGGAACGAGTCGCCGACCACCGCATCGACCACCTGCGTGTCGACCTGCACGTAGTCGCGGCTGCCCACGGCGCGGGTGATGACGTTGCGGTGGGGCGAGCGCTCGGCCTCGGCTTCCGAGATGAGGCCCTGCTTGACCTGCCACGCGACGAGCGTGTGGTCCTCGGTCAGGCGGCGGATCTGCCCGCCCCGCGCTTGGTAGATGCGGCTGTCGCCGACCTGGCCGGTGATCGCGAGGCCCTCGAGCACGATGAGCGTCGACAGGGTGGTCCCCATCCCGCGCTGCTCGGGGTCGGTCTCGCCGAGGGCGTACACGATGTACGTCGCGGCCTGGATCGCGCTCTCGATCGTCCGCTGCACCTTGCGCAGCGCGTCGGGGCTTCGGTCCCCGTGGTCCACGGCCATGAGGCATTCACGCTGCCTCCGAACCATCGCCAGCACGGTGTCGACGGCCTCGCGGCTCGCGACCTCACCCGCCGCGTGACCGCCCATCCCGTCGGCCACGACGTAGAGGCCCAGTTCCTCGTCGAAACCGAACGCGTCCTCGTTCGACTTCCGGCGGCGTCCGACATCGGTGAGGGCGCAGCTTTCGATGTGCACGGTGAGGGCGGAACTCTAGGAGGCGCGGACCGTCACCGCAAGACGCCCGGGGTGCGGACTAACGAGCGGCGAGGTCGAGATTGAACCGCGCGTCGCGGCCCGTAAGATGTCGGCGCGCCTCGTGCGTCCGCGCGTCGCCGTCCGACAGGAGCCTTCCCGTGCAGCACCGGCCCTTCTCAGGTCTCTCCGTGTCCCTCTTGCTCGCCGTCTCCGCGCTCACCGTCGGCTGCGGGGGCGACGCCTCGCCCACGGACGCCGGCCCCGTCGATGCGGGGCCGCCCGACGCGCAGCCCGCCTCGACCGCGCGCTGCGCGTACGTGCCGCTGCCGGCGACGGCCGGCGCAGGGGGCACGGTCGAGGTCGGCACGCTGAGCGCCGGGGCCGCGGAGCGACCCATCTCGATCCCGCTCGGTGTGACCCTCGGCGCGTACACCGGACGCGCGGAGGGCTTCGGGCGGGAAGGGTTCATCGACGATCGCCGGGCGGCCCTCGCCGGCTCGTTCGCGACGTCGGTCGGCATCGAGCTGTGGCCTCGTGTACGGGGCGTGGCGCTGACGACCGGCGCCTACGATGCGTCCCGTCCCGCCGGCGACACCACCATCTTGATGTTGAAGATGGACGTGGGGGCCACGTACCAGGGGTTGCTTCACGAACTCGAAGCGCGGCTCGGTCCCGAGTACGCAGGCCACGTCTTGATCGGCAGCAGCCACTCGCACGGCTCGTTCGCAAACTTCGACGGTCACTCCGCGTTGCAGGTGGGGTTCGGTCAGTTCCGCCGCACGGCCTTCGAGGCGCTGCTCGACGACCTCGAGGCCGTCGCCCGCGAGGCCCTCGCGAACCGACGGCCGGCGCGCATCGGCATCGCGCACGAGGGTGCGTTCGACACGGACGACCGCGTCACGCGCGACCGACGACACGAGAACGACGACCTCGCGGGCGAATCGCGGGACGACCGCGACCTGTTCGTCATTCGCATCGATGACACCGAGGGCGGCCCCATCGCGCTCATCCCCGTGTTCGGGATGCACGGCACCATCCTGGGTGCCGACAACGTGATGGCCTCGGGCGACGCGCCTGGCGGCCTCGAGCGTGTGCTCGAGGACCAGTTCGACCGCCCCGTGGTGGTGATGCACTACCAGGGCGCTGGAGGCGACGTGTCGCCGGCCGGGCTCGAGGGATCTTCCGACTGCGACGGACGCGAGTTCTGTGCGGATTTCGCGCGCGTCGAGAGCATCGGATGGCGGGCTCGCGACGCGGTGCTCGCCGCGTACGCGACGGCCGGTGCGTCGATGCGAGACACGATCGACGCGGAGATGGTGACCCGCTCGGTCGCGCGCGGACCGGACTGGCGCGACTTCACCGTGCGCGAAGGCGCCCTCGAGTACGCGCCGTTCGTGGAGGGCCGGCGTCCCGACTTCGTGGTGTGGGATGATCCCGACACCCGGACGATGGTGCACTCCCCGGTGGACGAGTGGAACTCCCCGCTCGGCGCGGCCCTGTGCGGAGGCGGCCTCGCGCCGCCCTTCGGGCAGATGCCCGGCGCGAGCGACCCGCGGCTGCGGGACACCCCCTACGCGAGCTGCAACATGCTCAACGACAGGGTCCGGAACCTCTTCGAGACGGCCCTCGGCGTGCCGCTCGACGCGTCCCCGATGTGCGACATCACCCGGACGACCGTCTCGGCCTTGCGCCTCGGGGATTACCTCTTCACGACGTTGCCCGGGGAGCCGGTGACCTTGCTCGCCGACCGCGTCCGGGCGCTGATGCCGATCGACTCCGCGCACGAGGTCGTCATCGGATACGCCCAAGATCACGGCGGTTACATGATGACGGCGGAGGACTGGCTGCGCGGCGGCTACGAACCGACCATCACGTTCTGGGGTCCCCTCGAGGGCGAGATGGTCGCCGAGGCCGCGGCGCGCCTGGTGCCGCTCGTGATGACGCCCGCGCGCGAGGACGGGGCCGCAGGCGGTCTCGGCCGCGTGCCGGTGCCGATGGTCGATGACGGCATCACGCCGGACCCTTTGCCGGCGGCGCCGTTCGTCCTCGGCAACCTCGAGGCGAGCCCGTCGTACCTCCTGACCCAGGCGCTGCCCGCGGTGCCGGCCCCCGAGCCGCCGGCGTCGCTCGCCCGGCTCGAGTCCGCGTTCTTCACCTGGATCGGGGCCGACCCGCTCCGGGGCACCCCGACCGTCTTCGTCGAGAGGGAAACCTCGCCGGGCGCGTGGGAGGTCGTGCGCCGCGCGAGCGGTCGCCCCGTCAGCGATGCGGCCGTGCTGCTCACGTGGACGCCGGCGCCGCTGAACCCGGAGCCCGGAGTCCAGCGCATCCACTACTGGACCGCGCAGTGGCAGGCCGTGAACTGGGCCGACCGAGCGCGCGCGGGGGATGAACCCCGGGCGCGGCTCGCCGATCGCGTCGGCGCCCCGCTGGGTCGTTACAGCCTGCACGTCGTCGGGCCGCTCGACCGCGCCACCGGTGCGCCGCTCTACGAGGTCCGGAGCTCGGCGTTCGATCTGACGCCGGCTCCGATGGACGTCGTCGCGCGCGCCGAGGGCGGCACGCTCTCCCTCGAGCTCGGCTTCCGCGCCGCCGAAGGCTATCGGCTGCTCGATCCCGACACGGGGCCCAAGCGTCGGTTCCCTCTGCGGGGAGGCGTCGTTCAGGTGTCCTTCGACGGCGCGCCGGCGGTGTCGTTGACCGTGGACATCGACGGTCGCGGTGCGGTGTCCGCGCCCGCGTCCTTCGCGTCGGTGGTCATCACCGACGAGTTCGGGAACCGCGGCGAATACCGGCCCTGACGGGAACCTTCGCGCCGCTTGACACGGTGTGTCGTGGCGGCCATCTCCGGCGCCGAGGACGAC
>CAIKNO010000518.1 GCA_903828805.1 uncultured Sandaracinus sp.
AGGCGCCCGCCAAGAAGGCGCCCGCCAAGAAGGCGCCCGCCAAGAAGGCACCCGCCAAGAAGGCACCCGCCAAGAAGGCACCCGCCAAGAAGGCGCCCGCCAAGAAGGCGCCCACCAAGAAGGCGTCGTCCAAGCGGTGAGCGAGGCACGACGCCTCCTCGCGCCCGGCCTCGCCATCGGCACCGTGAGCCTCGGGCCTGACGCGGCGCGGCACGCGCGGGTCCTGCGCCTCGCCGTGGGCGAGGACGTCGTCCTCTTCGACGGCCTCGGCCGCGAAGCCGACGCGCGCATCGACAGGCTCGACGCCGAGGGCGTCACGTGCGGCGTCCTCCGGTGGCGCCTCGAAGCGACCGAAGGGGCACGGCGCGTGGTGCTGCTCCAGGCGCTGCCCAAGGGCGGGAAGCTCGACGACATCGTCCGAGCCACCACGGAGTGCGGCGTCGGGGCGATCCACCTGGCGCAGAGCGAGCGAAGCGTCGTGAAGTTCGACGCGGGCAAGGCCGGCACCCGCGTGGAGCGGCTCGTTCGAATCGCCCAGGAGGCCGCTCGACAGTCCGAGCGCGCGCACGTCCCCTCCATCACCGCGCACGCGTCCGTCGCCGCGGCCGCGCGCTGCGCGCCCGCCTCGGCCGCGCGGCTCGTGCTCTCCCCACGGGCGGGCCTCGCGTGGACGGAGGCGAGCGACGGTCACGACGAGGTCTGGCTCGCGGTCGGCCCCGAGGGTGGGTTCTCCCCCGACGAGGAGCGACACCTCCAGGCGGACGGATGGGTGCTCGCCCGCCTCGCGCTGCCGGTGCTGCGGGTCGAGACGGCCGCGCCGGTGGCCGTCGCGATGTTGCGCGACCGCGCCGTGCGGGCGGATCGCGAGCACACCGGACGGTGAATCGCGTTCGTCTTCCTCGGGAGACGGTTGACACCCGGAGAGCCCGAGGGGAGCATGGGGGTCCGTCCCTCAAGCACGATGTCCGCCCTCACCTCCCTGCTCGCGCGGGACCTCGTCGTCCCCCTCCGCACGATCGAAGAGGCGCTCCAGAAGCAAGTGCTCTCGGGCGGCGACATGTCCAGCATCCTGCTCGACCAGGACGCGCTGCCCGAGAACACCCTGGCCGCGTATTGCGCGGCCCGGTATCGATTGCTGCCGGCGACGCGCGACGAGGTGATGCGGGTTCCCCGCGACATCGTGCGGCTGATGCCTCGAGAGGTCGCCGAGAAGCATCGGCTCGTGCCGCTCCAGGTCGATGGCCCGACCCTGCTGGTCGCCTCCGCCACGAAGCTCGACGAGACGAACGCGGAGCAGATCGGGTACCTGCTCGGCCTGCAGCTGGTGCCCCGCATCGTCTGCGACATCCGGATCTCCGCAGCGCTCCTGCACCACTTCGGCGTGGAGCCGAGCCCGCGCGACGCGCGCCTGATCGACCGACTTCGCCACCGTGAAGCCGGACCCATCCCTTACGTCGTGCCCCCCAAGCTCGACGCGGTGACGAGCACCACCTCGGCCCCGACCCTCCGGCGTCTCGCCAATTGGCTCGACGAGGACGAAGACGACTCGCCCTCGGCGCCGGACGCGGCCGTCCGCTCCCCCGTGCGCTTTTCCCGACCACGGGTCACGGACCCGATGGGCGTGCCCCGCAGCAGCATCGGTCCAGCGGCGACGGGGTCGGCCCGCGATGCGGACTTCATTCCCGATGCGGCCCGCGGCCCTGGCCCGATCGCGTCGGTGCCGGAAGATCAGGCTGCCCCGTCGGATTCCGTCATCCCCGAGGACGGTGCGTCCGAACCCGAACCGACGAGGGCCCCGTCCTCCCGGGCACCCTCCACCCGCCCCGAGGTGCTTCGCACCTCGTTCCCCCGAGACGTCGCGCCGCCGTCGACTCCGGACTCCTCCGCCCCGGCCGTCGAAGCCCCCGCCTCGGACACGCCGGTCGCGGGTCCGGACCACGCGTCGAGCGCCCCCGCGCAGGGCGGAGCCGGCCCGATGCGCGGCGTGCTGACCCGGAGCGCGGCCACGCGTCGGCTCGAAGAAGCCACCGAGCGGGACGAGATCCTGAGCGCATACTTCGAGTTCGCGCATCAGTTCTTTCACTTCTCCGCCCTCTTCGTCGTGCAGGCGGATCGCGCCGAGGGGCGCGATGCGTTCGGGGACGGGATCTCGGCGGACGCGATCCGCGGCGTGTCGCTCTCGCTGCAGGACGGCGGCACCCTCGCCGAGGTGCGCCAAGCGGTGCAAGCGCGGATCGGTCCGCTCACCACGGCCGCCGCCGACGTCCGACTCCTGCGCGCCCTCGGACGCCCCGACAACGCGACCGTCGCGCTGGTGCCCGTGGCGATCCGCGGTCGCGCCGTCGTGCTGTTCTACGGTGATCGCGGCGCCGAGCGCTTCACGCTGCACGACGTCCGCGACCTGCTGGTGTTCACCCCCGCGGTGGCGCAAGCCCTCGAGGCGCTGATCCTGCGGCGCAAGTCCCATCCGCCGGCCCGGCCCGGCATCGCACCGCCGCCCCCGAACGGCCCGGCCACCTCCGTCGAGCCGGCCACCTCCGTCGAGCCGGCCACCTCTGTCGACCCGGCCACCTCGAACGACCCGGCCACCTCGAACGACCCGGCCACCGCGGGCGTCGAGGTTCGTGCCCGACCGTCCGCCGACCCCCTGCACGCGACGCTCGGCATTCCGCGGGCCGTGCCGGTTCCTCCGCAGGTGCAGGTCGATCTGCCGGGCACCTCCGAGCCGCCGCCCTCACCCGCGCGTCCTGCGTCCGATCCCGACCCCGCGGCCTCGGTGCAGACGACCCCGGGTCGACGCCGCGCATCCGACGACGATGGCCCCGAGCTCATCCTGGCATCGGCGTCCGCCGGCGACTTCGATGGCCTCGACCTCGACGGGCTCGACGAGGAGCCCTTCGACCTTCAGCGTCCTCGGCCCTCGGCGCCGCCCGTCACCGAGCTCGTCGAACGCCGCCGGCAGCCGCGAGAGCCGGAGGTCATCACACCGACGGGCGCAGATCGACCGACCGAGCGCGTTCAGACCTCGTACCGGGCCAGGGACCTGGCCGCCGACGTGTTCGTTCCGCGGAAACGCCGATCGTCCCGCCCGCCGCCTCCGAACGCCGCGCCTGCTCCCCGCGGCGAGGCCCCCGGCTCCGACGACTTCCCGGACACGCCCGTCACCCGCGAGCGGGTCGACGTGCCGGCACGCCCCGCGTCCCACGCCCGCCCCGCCCTGCACGACCCCGAGAGCTCGGTCGTCGTGGACATGGGCGAACAGGTCAACGACATCATCGCCGCCCTGGCGGACGCCCCGGAGGGATGGCCCGCCTCCGCCCTCGACGAGACGCTGAACCTCGGCGAGGCCGCCCTTCCCGCGCTCCTGCAGGCGTTTCCTGGGCGCACCTGGTTCCATCGCGTCCCGCTTCCAGCGCGCCTGCCGAGGGGCCGGGATGTGTCGGCCATCGCGCGGGCCTTCATCGCGTTCGGCGCGAGGTCCATCCCCTACGTCGAACTCCTGCTCGACGATCCCTCGGCGGACCGTCGGTTCTTCGGGGTGCTGGTGGCGGGCGAGATCGCGCATGCCTCCCTCGCTGCGGCGCTCGTGCCCCGCACCCTCGACGAGGACGAGGGCGTCCGCACGGCCGCGCTGTCGGTGCTGCCTGCGCTCCGCGAACATCGGCGCGACTGGGACGCCGCGCTCATCGACCTGCGGGTGACGGCCAAGCGGCTCACCCGCGACGCGGTGCGCCGACGGCGGGCCCTCGAGGCCCTCGGCCAGCTTCGCGAGCCGACGGCGCTCCCCATCTTCATCGACGCGCTCGACGACTCCGACTGGCCCATCGCGGAGGCCGCGCATCGGGCGCTGATCGGGCTCGTCGGCGTCGACCTCGGGACGTCGGCCGCGGACTGGTCGTCCTGGGTCTCGACGCACGGCGCGAAGCACCGCGTGGAGTGGCTGATCGACGCGCTCATGGGGGCCGAGCCGGCCCTTCGCGCCGACGCCTCCGAGGCGCTCAAGGCCCTCACCCAGCAGTACCTCGGGTACCGCCCCGACGCGCCCGCGTCCGAGCGCGAGCGGGTCCGACAGAAATACCTCGCCTGGTGGGAGCACGAAGGCCGCGCTCGCTTCTTCGCATGAAGACCCGCCCCTCGTCGGCCCGAGGTCCGGGAGGGCCGGCGGCGTGAGCGGCCTCCGCGACGGCGTGCCCGAGGCGCACCGGGCCCTCGTGCGAAAGGTCGATGCCTTCGAGCGCGACGTGCGCTCGCGACGGGCGTCCGACATGGCCTGTCGCAGCGGATGCAGCGCGTGCTGTCGGGTCCAGCTCACCGTCTGCGACGTGGAGGCGGCGCTGGTTCGAGAGGGGCTCGCGATGCTCGATGCGGACGCCCGGACCCGGCTCGACGCGCGGCTCGACGCCGAAGGCGCGGCGTGCGTGTTCCTCGAGGGCGACGGCCGCTGCGCCGTCTACGCGTCGCGTCCCCTCGTCTGCCGGACGCAGGGGCTCCCGTTGCGCTACCCGACGGGCACCCTCCCGGTCGAGGCGACGCTCGCCCGAGGGCGCGGCACGGGCGAACCCATCACGTGGTGTCCGCTCAACTTCACGCAGGCCAGCCCGGGCGCCGACGACGTGCTCGACGCCGCGCGGGTGGACGCGATGCTGGCCCTCTCGAACCGAGAGGCCGGCGGCCATCCCGAGCGCCGCACCGCGCTCGCCGACCTCGCCCGCGAGGAGCGCCACGCACCGACGCGCCCGGGCGGCCTCGACCGGCGCTGAACCGGGCCACGCAGTCGCAGAGCCCAGCGCACGGTGCCGCTGCGCGCGAGGACCGTCTCGGGGCTCAACGCCTTCGGCGGGCGCGGACCGGGCGCGTGGCGCCCTCGCCTCCGGGGCCCGCGGACGG
>CAIKNO010000519.1 GCA_903828805.1 uncultured Sandaracinus sp.
CGAGCGGCGAGAGCGCGGCCGGGCGCCGCTCCGGCGTGCACATGTCGTTGTCGGCCGGGCGCTGGCCGAAGTGGAGGCCGTCCGCGGCGAGCGAGATCAAGTCGTGGTCGGCCGAGCAGCTCGACCCGGGGCGCTGGCCGAGACCGAGGCAGCCGGCCGTGAGCACGTCGCCCGCGACGCCATCCGTCCACGTTCCGCTGCCGCACTCCCCGAGCGAGCCGAGGAACGAGACCGCCGCGTCGCCGTGCGGCGTGACGGTCTTGTGGTCGAACCCGAAGCGGGCCTCGTGGGCACCTTCCACCGCGGAGGGGGCGCCGATCTCGTACGGCCCGTCGATGTGCACGGTCAGGAACGGGCTCGCGCACGCCGCGTCGCCGAAGGTGTCGTAGTCGAGCGTCCACGTGGTGGCCTCGATGTCGAAGGTGAGCGAGAGGCTCTGCGCGCCATTGGGAACGCAGCCGCTCTCCCAATGACCGCGGACGTCGGGCGTGCCGCCGTCGGCTGTGACGGCGGGCGGCGGCGTGGCGGCGCCGCAGGCGGAGAGCCACAGGACCAGGGGAGCGGAGAATCGAGTCATGGCTTCGGACCTCGTGCTGGGGCGCCGACCTTCGACGCACACCTCACCTTGAGGTGGTCGCGCCCGCGTCGCCATGCACGAATGTGCATGCTATCCATGCATCGATGAATGGCTCGTCAGGCCTCGACTGGAACGACCTCCGCTACGCCCTCGCGGTCGCGGACGCCCGGACGCTGAGCGCGGCGGCGCGCCGACTGCGCGTCAGTCAGCCGACCGTCGGCCGGCGCCTGGCGGCGCTCGAGTCGGCGCTCGGGGTCGCGCTCTTCCTGCGGAGCTCGCGCGGGTTCGTGCCGACACCGGCGGGCACGCGGCTGCTTCGCTCGATGGCGGCGTTCTCGCTCGAGATCGAGGCGGTCGAGCGGGGATTGATCGACGACGAGGGCGCGCTCCGCGGCATCGTGCGGGTCGCGGTGACCGAGGTGACGGCAGGCCATCTGCTCGAGCGGGCGATCCCGCGCCTGCGGGACGCGCACCCCGAGATCGTCGTCGAGCTGCGGACCGGAAACACAGCGGCCGATCTGGGGCGGGGCGAGGCCGACCTCGCGGTGCGGCTGTTGAAGCCGGAGGGCGCCGACCTGGTGGCGCGCAAGCTGGGGATGCTGACCTATGCGCTCTACGCCTCGCCGTCGTACCTCGAGCGGCACGGCGCGCCCCGCGGGCTCTCGTCGCTCGAGGGCCACGAGGTCGTCGCGCCGTGCGCCGAGCTGCTCTCGGGGCCCGAGGCGGGCTGGCTCGGGCCCTCGCTCCGCGGCGCGCGCGCCTCCCTTCGCTCGGCGTCGGTGGTCGCCCTCGCGGCGGGCGCGGCGGCCGGCCTCGGCTTGGTCGTCCTGCCGACGACGATCGGCCACGAGCACCCGGGTCTTCGATCCGTCGCCCGGCTCCTCGACGTGCCGCCTCGCGCGGTCCACCTGGTCTCGCACCGGCAGGCGCGTCGGGTCGCGCGCGTGCGCGCGGTGGCGACCGAGATCGCCTCCGAGCTCGGCGCGCGGCTCGCCCGGGTCGGCCGCGTCGGGTCGCGCTGACCGGCGGCGTCGGGGCTCGACGCCCGGTGCTGTCCGTCCGACCCATCGCTCGGCGGCCGCTCCGCCTCGTCGCTCGGCGGTGGCTCCGCCTCGTGGCTCGGCGGCCCCGTCGGGGGCCCCGCCGGGAGCGGAGTCGGAAGCGAAGCCTGTCCGTCAGAAACGACTTCGGGGCCCGAGCGTGAACTCGGACCCCGAAGAAGAAGCCACCATTTTCAGAGGCTTGCGGGCTTGGACGTACTCGGGATCGAACCGAGGACCTCTAGAGTGCGATTCTAGCGCTCTCCCAGCTGAGCTATACGCCCGCGAAGGCCGCGATTATACGTGGCCGAGAGCGAGGCGCAAGGACCTCCTCGAAGATCCCTTCACGTGCCGCGAATGCGCTCCCCCGGGACGCGCACGAAGGCCCTCCGGCGCTCGGTCCGGGGGGCGGTCTGGTCCGTGAGGGGCCTCTCCCCGCGGGGTGACGCGGGCGCCGCGTCCGGTCCACGCTGCGCCAACCGTTCGGTGAACGAGGAAGGCGTGCGATGGGCTTCCAGGGACTCGATTTCTACAACCTCGATGACGAACTCCACGAGGACGAGCGCCTCGTTCGCGACAACGTCCGGCGCTTCGTCGACGAACGCATCGAGCCGATCATCGGCAAGCACTACGAGGCCGGCACCTTCCCCAAGGAGCTGATCTCCGAGTTCGCGGACCTGGGCCTGCTGGGAGCGAACCTCGAGGGCTACGGCTGCGCCGGCATGGGGGCCGTCGCCTATGGCCTCGCGATGCAGGAGCTCGAGCGCGGCGATTCGGGCCTCCGGTCGTTCGCCAGCGTGCAGGGCTCGCTCGCGATGTACCCGATCTGGGCGTTCGGCTCCGAAGAGCAGAAGCAGCGCTACCTGCCGGGCATGGCCCGCGGCGAGATCATCGGCTGCTTCGGCCTCACCGAGCCCGACTACGGCAGCCATGCAAACGGCATGATCACCAAGGCGGAGCGCGTCCCCGGCGGCTACCGCATCAACGGCGTCAAGCGCTGGATCACCAACGGCGACCTCTGCCAGGTGGCCGTCGTGTGGGCGAAGCTCGACGACGTCGTGCACGGCTTCCTCGTCCCGCGCGGCACCCCCGGCTTCTCGACCCACAAGATCGACGACAAGTGGTCGCTCCGCGCGAGCGTCACGAGCGAGCTCTTCTTCGAGGACTGCGTCGTCGGCGAGGACGCGCTGCTGCCCGGCGTCCGCGGCATGCGCGGACCCCTGAGCTGCCTCTCGCAGGCGCGCTACGGCATCAGCTGGGGCGTCATCGGCGCCGCCATGGGCTGCTACGAGACGGCCTTGAACTACGCCAAGGACCGCAAGCAGTTCAGCCGTCCGATCGCGGGCTATCAGCTCGTGCAGCAGAAGCTCGTCACGATGGCGACGGAGATCACCAAGGCGCAGTGCCTCACCCTGCGCCTCGGGCGCCTCAAGGAGGCCGGCAAGGTGCGGCCGGCCCAGATCTCGATGGCCAAGCGCAACAACGTGCACATGGCGCTCGAGGCGGCCCGCGCCGCCCGCGACATCCTCGGCGGCAACGGCATCACCTACGCGTACTCGCCGGGGCGCCACATGATGAACCTCGAGACGGTCTACACGTACGAGGGCACCCACGACATCCACACGCTGATCGTCGGACAGGACCTGACCGGACTCGCCGCCTTCGAGTGAGCGCGCGCGCGACCCCGAACCCACCCCCGCCGCCCGTCGAGCGCCCCCGGCCTCGACGGGCGTTCTGCGTCGAGTCGCGCGGACCTCAGCCGAGCCGGTAGTCCGCCGCGTATCCGGCGGCGAGGCGATCGGTGGTGCCCGGCTCGAGCAACCACGGGAACTTGCCCGCGTAGCGGCGCGGCACCCGGACCTGCTCGCCCCGCACGAGGGTGCCGAAGACGAGGTCCCAGAGCGGGCTGCTCACCCCGTGGTTCGAGTCCGCCCGGCCGAAGTGATGCAGCAGGTGGTGCCGACGCGCCCAGCGCTCGTAGGGGCCGCGCGGCGCGCGCACGTGGATGCGGCGGTGGATGACCTCGTAGACGAGCCAGCCCGCCACGACGCCCGAAGGCACGCTCGCGCCGAGGGCAGGGCCCAAGAGCAGCGTCCCCGGCAACGCCAGCCCGGTGAGCACGGGCACCGCGAGCGCGAGCTTGGCGAGGGGGCTCGCGAAGTAGTCCACCTCCGCGTGATGCCGGAGATGCTCGCGGGCCACGAAGCGCCCGAACGTGCGGCGATGAAACGCGAACCGATGCAGGACGTACTCGAGGAAGGTCCAGAGGACCAGACCGCCGCCGAGCCCCGCGACTCCCAGCACAGCGTCGCTCATGCGCCTTCCCCCGACGCGAGCGCGGAGGCCCGCTCGATCGCCTCGTCGACGCGCCCTCCGTCCGCCCCCCAGCCCCGCAGCAGCGAGCGCAGGAGCGACGTCGAGAGCGACGCCGCCTCGAGGCCCGGCACCTGCCAGCGCTCGAGCTTGCGGGCGAAGGCGGTCCCCGAGAGCGAAGCCCAGAGCACCAGCACGCGCTCGAGGTCGTCGCCGTCGTCGAGCGCGCCGGCGAGGCGGGCCTCCTCGAACGTCCGGAGGACGACGCCCCCGAGAGCGAGCGCGCGGGCCGCGTTCCGCGCCCCCAGATCGGCCTCGAGGAGGTTCTCCGGGTGCGCGATCCACCGCGCGAGCAAGCGCGCGTCCGTGGGCCTCCGGACATGCAAGGTCGCGTAGGTGAGGGCGAGCAACGCGACCCGCTCGAGGGCGCCGCGCTTCGACTTGCGGGGGCGCGCCTCGGCCTGCCGCTCCAGCGCCTTGCCGAGGTCCTCCGCGAGCGTCGAGAACACCCTCTCTTGCATGCCCGCGAGCAGGGCCTCCTTGGAGGCGAAGTAGCGGTACGTCGCGCCGACCGTGGTCCCGAGGGCCTGGGCGAGGCGGTGCATCGTGAGCGCGTCGAAGCCCTCGACGGCGACGATCTCTTCGGCGGCGTCGAGGATGCGCTCGATCGAGGCCTGCCGCCGGGCCTGGCGCGGTGTCTCGGTGACTTCGTGAATCATGTTCACGAATGTGAACGGCGTTCACGGTTGGGTCAAGGCATTCGGACAAGGCGTTCGGACAAGGCGTCCGGCCCGCGGAGTCCACCGGGCGGGCTGCTTCAGGCGCCGTCGAGCGGGGCCTCGCAGGAGTCGCGTCGTCCGCACCCGCGGCACTCTCCCCCGGTCCACAGATGATCGAAGAGGCCCTGGACCTGATCGAGCAGCGCCTCGTCCTCGGTGACGAAGCCCAGCTCGAAGTTCCGGTTCCGGTCGGACTTCGCCCCGAGGCCCGCCCCGGTCCAGTTCGCGCTGCCCAGGTAGAGGATGCGTCCGTCGATGATCACGGCCTTGAGGTGCACGCGGGGACAGAGCCGCATCTCGAGCCCGCCCTGGACCAAGCGTGGATGCGCATCGAAGGCGTCGCGGAACGCCTGCGACGGGAACCCGGCGTGCAGGATCCGCAGGTCGAGGCCCCGTGCGGCCTGTTCGTCGAGGACGTCGAGGACCGAGCGGTAGCTCGTCCGCCGGCCCGGCATCCGGGCGCGCTCGTCCTCGACGAGCAGCTCCTTGAGGTTCGCGGTGGCGATCCACACGCTGACCTCGGCGTGCATCGCCGCCTTCACGACCGCCTCGTAGTGGCCGCGGCCCGACACGAAGCGGGCCCGCACGAGACGCTCGGGCGAGACGAAGTCGAGCTCCATCATCCGCGCCTCCACGACCCGAGCGGCCCGCGGGGACGGCCGTCCCGGGGCCCACGAACGCGACCGGTGTTCATCCGGGAGATCGTGGCCGATGGGCCGGCGCGACGAGAAATTCTCGGTGATGAGCACGCTTGCGGCGGGCGGCGCGCGACTTCATAGACCGCCCCATCATGGCGTCCCTTGCCGACCGCTCCGTCACCGCCGAGACCGAAGACGGCGCGTTCCGCATCGTCACCGTCCGCACCACCGACACCGTCTCCGCGTGCCTGCGGGCGCATGGTCTGAGCGGTCCGTCGGCCGTCCATCTCGCCGAGGTGATCACCGGGACCGTGCTGGTCCGCCTCGCGATGGCGCCCGACCTCCGGGTGCAGACGCTGCTCCGTGGCCGGAACGGCAAGGGCACGCTCGTGGCCGACTGCCATCCCGACGGCGGATCGCGCGGCCTCGCGCGCCAGACGCGCGGCCCGGTCGACGTGGGCCCCGGCTCGATGATGCAGGTCCTGCGCTCGCTGCCGAACGGCGAGCTGCACCAGGGCCTCGTCGAGGTCCCCGAGGAGTACGGCCTCTCCGGGGCGTTCATGGTGTACATGCTCGAGTCCGAGCAGGTCACGAGCGTCGTCGGGGTCGGCTGCGCGATGGACGGCGAGCGCGTCGAGGCGGCCGGCGGCTGGATGGTGCAGCTGATGCCCGAGTGCGCCGAGCCCCCGGTGGACGCCCTCTACGAGCACATGCGCGCGGCGTTCCACGATCCGGCGGCCGTGCTCCGCGGCTGCGACGCCGATCCCCGGGCGCTGCTCGAGGGCATCCTTCGCGGCACCGCGTCGAGGACGGTGTCCGAAGGCGCGCTCGAGCACCGGTGCCGGTGCAGCGCCACGCGCGTGCTGTCCAGCCTGGCGACGCTCTCCACCGCCGACGTCGAGGACATCCTCGCCAAGGGCGAGACCCTCGAGATCACCTGCGACTACTGCCAGCAGGCCTACGAGGTCTCCCCGGAGTCGCTGCGCGGCCTGCTCGACGTGAGCTGAACGTTCGAGGGCGGCAGCCCCGGGCCCCGGCCTCGACGGCCCCTCGACGCGTGCACGATCACGAGAGCGGGCCCCGGCAGGAAGGCGCGACCTTTGGCGAGGGCGTGGCCCGTCGTGGCGTTCCGTTCGAGGGCCCGGCGGGTCCCCGGACCGCTGTGCAGCGGCCAGTGCAGCCGCCACTGAACGCACGGATCTTGCGAAGCGCGAGCTCCCGTCGCTAGAGTCCTCCCCGGCCGGCTCCTCGAGGGGTCCGGCAGGTCACGTTTCGCTTGTGGACAACGCCTGGGGATCGTCGGTGGAACCTCGCGCTCCACCTTCATCCCACCGGTTGTCCACCGGGCGCTCCGGAGAGATTCCGGAACGATCTCGATGGGTTGCAGGGTTGATCCCACGATCCACAGGACTGACGACGACGACGAGGGATCTAAAATTACTCTCTAGATCTCTTCGAGACGCGCAGCCTGTGGGCACAGGGCATGTGAGGGCGCATGGAGTTCACGATCAGCAAGCGGCACTTTCTTCGCGCTCTCCACCGCACGCACGCCGTGGCGGACCGGAAGAACGCGATGCCCATCCTCTCGAACATCCTGTTGTCGACGGACGACACCGCGACCCTGCGCTTCGCCGCGACCGACAACTACCTCGGCGTGTCGGCCACGGCCCCGGCGGAGATCCGCAAGGGCGGCTCCATCGCCGTCTCGGCCAAGACCCTCTTCGAGGTGGTGAAAAACCTTCCGGAAGGGGACGTGCACTGGACGGTGGGTCCGAACCACGGCGCGGAGATCCGGGCCGGCAAGGCGCGGTTCCGGCTGCCCGGCATGCCCGGCAACGACTTCCCGGTGCTCGCCGACCCCGGGACGGCGGTCTTCTCGACGCTCGACGTGGACGTCGTCGCGGACCTCATCGCCAAGACCTCGTACTCGATGTCGACCGACGACACGCGGCCGCACCTCGCTGGCGCGCTCTTCGAGGGCGAGGGCGGGATGGTCCGGATGGTCACCACCGACGGCCACCGGCTGAGCAAGTGCGAGCACAAGCTCCGCGAGGGCCTGCCGCCTGCGAGCTTCTCGATGCTCGTGCCGAACAAGGGCATCAGCGAGCTGCGTCGCCTGCTCGAGAGCGACGGCAAGGCCGAGCGTCCGGGCAAGGCGGGCGACGAGCCGACCGCCTCGGTCGTGTCGGTGGCCAAGCACGGCGGCAACGCGTTCTTCCGCCGGGATGGCACGCAGCTCTCGGTGCGCCTCGCGGAGGACCAGTTCCCTCCGTACAACAAGGTCATCCCGCAGCATCAGGACAAGCGCGTCGTCGTGTCGCGCGCCCTGCTGGTGGAGGCGCTCAAGCGCATCTCGCTCGTGTCGAACGACAAGAGCGGTGGGGTGCGCTGGATGGTCGAGCCCGGCAGCCTCCGCGTGATGAGCGAGAACCCCGACGTCGGGGAGGGCAGCGAGGAGGTCGACGTCGACTACGCCGGCCCTCCGTTGACGATCGGCTTCAACGCCCGCTACGTGCTCGACGTGCTCAACTCGCTCTCGGACGACGAGATCGCCCTCGAGTTCGCAGGGGATCTCGATCCCGGCGTCATCCGGCCGGCCAACGACACCACGCTCTTCGTGGGCGTCGTGATGCCGATGCGGATTTGACCGAGACTCGTCACGGCGACGACGACGCGACGGCGGCTCCGGCAGAGTCGCCCGGAGCGCTGCGCTTCGAGCAGTTGTTCGTGCGCGGCTTCCGCAACCTCGAGCCCCTGGACCTGTCGCCGTCTCCGAGGTTCAACGTCTTCTCGGGAGACAACGGGCAGGGCAAGAGCAACCTGCTCGAGGTGCTGGCGTACTTGTCGACCCTGCGCAGCTTCCGCGCCGCGCCCGCCGACGAGCTCGTGAGGCGTGACGGGCAGGACGCGGTGCTCGCCGGGAAGGTCGAGGGCCCGCCGGCGCCCCATACGTTGAAGGTCCGCCTGCACCGGGGCCGGGCCCGGGAGCTCGCCCTCGACGACAAGCGTCCGAGGACGCTCGCCGGATGGCTGGCGGTGTGTCCGGTGGTCGTCTTCCACCCCGGCGAGCTCGCCCTCGCGCAAGGAGGTCCGGAGACGCGAAGGAAGCTGCTCGACGGCATCCTCGAGGAGATCGATCCCTCGATGGGTCCGGTGATGCTCGAGTACGGCAAGGCGCTCCGCAGCCGCAACCGCCTGCTCCGGAGCGAACGACCGGACCTCCGGGCGGTCGCGGCGTTCGACCCGATCCTCGCGCGGAGCGGCGCGCTCCTGGTGGCCGCACGACGCGCCCTGGTCGACGAGCTGGCGCCGCGCGCCCAGGCCACGTTCGAGTGGCTCTTCGGGGATTCGATCCCGGTCGACATCCGCTATGCCCCCCGCATCGAGGGCGGGCAGGACGCGCTCCTCGAGGCGCTCGCTCGTTCGCTCGACAAGGATCGGGCGCGCGGCTTCACGGCCGAAGGACCCCACGCGGACGACCTGGCGCTGCAGGTGCACGAGCGCGGTGCGCGGCACCATGCCTCCCAGGGACAGCAACGCAGCCTGGTGCTGGCGCTCAAGCTCGCCGAGCTGGAGGTGCTCGCCCGGCGCATCGGGCGGGTGCCACCGTTCCTGCTCGACGACGTGTCGAGCGAGCTCGACCGCACCCGGGCCGGACGCTTCTTCCGCCGGCTGTCGGACCTGGGAGGACAGGTCTTCTTGACGACGACCATGCCGGAGCTGGTCCTCCTCGAGGGCGAGGGGCGGGCGGACTTCCGGGTCGAGGAGGGTCGCGTGTCGCGCGTGAAGACCGGTTCTTCGCGGGACATGTGAGTGAAGGGCGACGCCGCGTCCCGAACCGGCACGTCTCGGCCCTCGACCACGATGGGGAAAAAAGCCACAATGGCGCCCCCGTGACCGCGCTGTCGAACGCTGACCTCGAGGCTTGCCGCGCGATCCTCGCGCAGGGCTCGAAGTCGTTCGCGTTCGCCTCGCGGGCGCTGCCCGCCCGGATGCGCGATCCGGTCGCCGCGTTCTACGCGTTCTGCCGGGTGAGCGACGACGCCGTCGACGAGAGCGCGACGCCACGGGACGCGCTCGCACGGCTCAGCGAGCGGGTGGACGCGGCGGCCGCAGGGAGGCCGGAGTCCGATCCGGTCGACCGCGCGCTCGCGTGGTTGATGGGCGCGCACGCGCTGCCCCGGGTGCCGGTCGACGCGCTGCTCGAGGGCTACCTCTGGGACGCCGAAGGGCGTTCGTACGAGACGCTCTCCGAGACGATGGACTACTGCGCCCGGGTGGCGTCGTCGGTCGGGGTCGCGATGACGGCCTTGATGGGCGTCCGGGACGCCGAGACGCTCGCCCGCGCCGCCGATCTCGGGGTCGCGATGCAGTTGACGAACATCGCGCGGGACGTGGGCCAGGACGCCCGCATCGGCCGCCTCTACGTGCCCCGGGCGTGGCTGCGCGAGGAGGGGGTGGACCCCGACGGGTTCCTCGGGGCGCCGCGCTACGTGCCGGGCGTGGGCCGCGCCACGCGCCGTCTGCTCGACCATGCGGCGGTGCTCTATGCGCGGGCGTCGGACGGCATCGGACGCTTGCCGCGGGATTGCCGGATCGCCATCCGAGGGGCAGGGCGCATCTACGAGGACATCGGCCGCGAGATCCGGGCCCGCGATCTCGACAGCGTGGGCGGGCGTGCTTTCACTTCGACGGCCCGCAAGGCGTGGCTGCTCTCGACCGCCGTCGCGTCCGAGCTCCGGAAGGTGGAGCGCACGACGCCGGGCGATGGGCCGCTCGCCGAGACGGCGTTTCTGGTGAACGCGTGCGCGGTCCGAGGACCGGCAGAGAGAGGATCGACGTGAGCGTTGCGGAGCAGAAGCGGGCGGTGTCCCGCGCGTTCGACCGGGTCGCCGGGACCTACGATCGTCTCACCGGAATGAACCCGGGCTACCACCGGCATCTGCGGGCGAGCGCGGCCCGGCTGCGGGTGCAACCGGGTGCCCGGGTGCTCGATCTCTGCTGCGGAACGGGCCTGTCCACCGAGGCGATGACGCAGGTCGTGCCGGGCGCGAAGGTCGTGGCCCTCGACGCGTCCGAGGGGATGCTCGCCGTGGCCCGCGAGAAGCCGGTCCTGCGCGGCGTGGAGTTCGTCCACGGCGACGCGACCGACCCGAAGGCTGCCGGGGTCGAGGGCCCGTTCGATGGAATCCTGATGGCCTACGGCCTGCGCAACGTGCCGGACGCGGACCGATGCCTCTCGAACCTGAAGGATCTTCTCGCGCCCGGCGCGTCGATCTGCTTCCACGAGTACTCGGTCGCAGATTCCCTCGCGGCGCGGGCGGTGTGGGATGCGGTCTGCCTCGGCATCATCATCCCCGGAGGGCTGCTGACGGCGGGCGACGCGTCGATCTACCGCTACCTGCGGCGGAGCGTGAACGAGTTCGACGGCGTGCGGGCGTTCGAGGCGAGGCTGCGACGTGCGGGCTTCGTCGGGGTCGTCACCGAGCCGATGGACGGCTGGCAGCGCGGCATCCTGCACAGCTTCATCGCCCGGGCGCCCGCGGGCTGAGCCGGGCGCCGTCCCGTCTTCGGGGGCGCCTCAGGGCTCGAGGGCGAGGGCCTCGTGGAGCACGGCGATCAGGGTGCGCTGCTCGTCGGCGTCGAGGTGGGAGACCAGGGTCACGACGCCGGTGCCGGTGCGGGCGAGGACGACCCGCGAAGGAACGCCGGTGCGGCCGCTGCTGCGGCCCGCCTCGATGGTCCTGACCTCGCTTCGCGCCAGCGTCGTCTCCGTGCGCCCTCGACGTTCGACCCGGAGCGTCGTGGCATCGACGAGCACCCGCTCGTGGGCG
>CAIKNO010000520.1 GCA_903828805.1 uncultured Sandaracinus sp.
GCCCCGCCGCCGCCGAGCCCCCGGCACCGGCGCCGGCACCGGACGACTGGCGCGCGGCGTACGGCGGGCGGCCAGCGCTCGAGTCGATGGAGGGCGAGGTCAGCTACTACAGCGACGCCCTTTCGGGGCGGCCCACCGCGAGCGGCATGCCCTACGATCCGCGGGCGTTCAGCGCGGCGAGTCGGACCCTCCCGTTCGGCACGGTCCTCCGGGTGCAGCGCCCCGACACCGGCGCCGCCGTGATCGTGCGGGTCAACGACCGCGGCCCCTTCGGTCGTCGAGGGCGCATCCTCGACCTGTCGCGCGCCGCCGCCGAGGCCCTCGGGATGATCGCACGGGGCGTGCTCCGGGTACGCGTCGAGGTGCTGGAGTTCGGCCCCCGCCGTCGCTGAAGCGGGGCGCCCCGCCACGGGCGAGACGGACCGGTGATGCCCTTTCCGCCCCACCCGCCTCGCGAGGGGCGGGGATGCATGCCCACGCGGACCGGGGCACGCGCCTTGCGTTGCATCCCAGAACTCGGATGGATCTCGCAGGCATCACCGTGCTGGTCGTCGACGACCACGCCGACACGCTCGAGCTCGCGGGCCTCGTGCTCGAGTGGGACGGGGCGACCGTGCTCTCCGCGTCGAACGCGGAGGAAGGATTGCGCCTGCTCGACCGGCACCCGGTCGACGTCGTCGTGTGCGACCTCCATCTGCCCCGGGTGGACGGCGTCGGCTTCGCGCGCGCGGTTCGACGACGGACCGACGTCAAGCGGCACGTGCCGATCCTCGGCGTCTCCGGGGACGTGACGCCCGAGAGCATCGCGACGATGATCGCGGGCGGGTTCGACCGCTTCCTCGCGAAGCCGCTCGACACCGACGTGCTGCTCGACTTCGTCCGACAGCTCGTCGGCCGCACGCCGCCGCCCGCGTGAGCGGGGGCGTGCGAGCCGAGAAGTGATTCAGCGCGTCGAGCGCGTCCCCACGCGGCTCGCGGTCCGCGGCCTCGGGGCCGGCTCGGCCCATGAGGCCCGCGCGAGGCTCGGAGGGTCCGCGCCTTCGGGAACCGTGCCCCGGGGTGCCGAACCTCCGAGCGCACCCGGAACGGGTTGGCTCAGTGGGTACACATCGACACGGTGCCCCACGTCGCACCGCTCTGGAGCGTGGCGGTATAGCCGGAAGGGCCTCGGTCCGAGGCTGTCGTCCCCGAACGCTCATCAAACGACCAGAACGCGATCGTCTGGCCGTCCGCCGCCAATCGCGCTGGAGGCGTGAATGAACCGGTGTAGCGGACCACGTTCGAGATCCGAACGTCGTCGAGCTGTCCAAGCCACCCGTAATCACTTCCACCCGTGTCCTGACCAAGCCGAAGCGGAGCCGTCGCGGTGGCGCTCGGCGCTGCGCTGATCATCGTCCCAACGTTCGCGCCATCGAGCCAGAGGGTCACGCGATTGGTGGCGCGGTCGAAGGTCACCGCAACGTGGAACCAACGCCCCAGCGGCGCGCTGACGCTCGACGCGAGTTCGGGATCTCCAGCCCCCGACACATTCCAGAACAGCCGACCGGAACTCGAGCACGCCGGACCTCTCACCGAGAGAAACCAACCGTCTGCGCGGCCGGCGCCGCGTTTCGCAGCGAGCACGTTGTTGCAGCCGTCTCCCACGTTCGTCGCAAACGCCCACATCTCGATGGTGAACGACGTCGATGCGAGGCGAAGCGGCGCTGCATCACCCACTTGGGCGTAGCCTCCGCGGCTGGGCAACGACAGGGCACCGCATGCCTCGATCGCGCACGCGCTGCTGCAGCCGTCTCCGCTGGTGGTGTTGCCGTCGTCGCAGGTCTCGCCGCGGGCGGCCTGGACGATGCCGTCGCCGCAGCCGACGACGCACGCGCCGCCGCTGCAGCCGAGCGTCGCGCTGCACGTCGCGGTGACGCTCGAGGCGCTGCCGCGGGCGTTGCACGTCACGACGTTGTTGCCGCTGCACGACACCGCGGCCGGGGTGCAGACCCAGGGTTGGCAGCTGGTGGTCGCGGCATCGCAGTAACGGCTGCCCGCGGCGCAGTCGGTCGGGGTCTCGCTCAGCCCGTCGGCCGCGCAGGCGTAGAGGGTCTCACCCCCGCAGCGCGCGGTGCCCGCGGTGCAGATGCGGGTGCGGCAGGTCGCGCCGCCCGCGGCGTCCACGCAGGTCTGGGCCGCGCTGCAGTCGGTCACGAGCAGGTAGCCCGAGCCGAGCGCGTTGCACTGCTGCACGTCGCCCGCAACGCACTGGCTCACGCTGCCCGGCGTGCACATCCGCGCGTCGCAGCGGCCGCCGTTGCAGTAGGTGCCCGAGGGGCACGCGGTGGTCATCGCCGCCGCGCCCCGCGCGTCGCACATCACGACCGCGTCGCGCGCGACGTTGCAGCTGAGCGCCCCCGGCACGCAGACCCGCGCGGTGCACGCGGCGCCCGCGCCCGTCCCGGTGCAGAGCTGGCTGCTCGCCGCGCAATCGGTCGTCGTGCGCGCGGTGCCTGTGGCGTTGCACTCCACCAGCACGTCGCCCATACACGCGCGGCTCCCCGCCGCGCACGCCGTCGGCAGACACGCGCCCGCCACGCACGTCTCGGTGCCCGCGCACGAGGTCACGCCGCCCCAGCTGCGGCCGTCCGCCGCGCAGACCTGGAAGCCGTCCGCCGCGCAGCGCCGGCTGCCCGGCGTGCACACCCGCGCCACGCACGCGCTGCCCGCGCACGCGCAGCCGTACGGGTTGCCCGCGCACTCGGGCCTCGACGCGCAGGGCTCGAACGTCGACGACGCGCCGCGCGCATCGCAGCTCAGCACGCCCTCGCCCTCGCACACCACCGAGCCCGGCGTGCATGCCTGCGCGGTGCAGGCGCCCGCCTCGCAGTACTGCGTCGCGGAGCACGCCGTCGTCGCCCGCATCGTCCCCGTCGCGTCGCATACGAACGCGGTGCGGTCATCGACGCACCCGAGCTCGCCCGGCGCGCACACCACGGCCGCGCAGCGTGCCGTCGTGCCCTCCGCCACGCACACGCTGCCCGACGCGCACGTCTCGCTCGTCTCCATGGTCCCGTCGGCGTTGCACGAGAGCACCGCCGTGTTGCCCCCGCTGCACATGGACTGACCCGCCTCGCACACGATGTCGTCGATCGGAACGCACACGAAGCGGTCGCAGCGGTACCCGCCTCGACAGTCCGCCGTAGACTCGCACTCCCGCGCGGCGCACGCGCCCGTCTCGGTCACGCAGTACTCCGTGTCCGCGCACGCCGCGTCCGCGCGGCAGTAGAACGTGCACTCGTTCTCGGTGCACGCCTCGTCCCGACCGCACTCGGCGTCGGCGTTGCACTCGACGCAGTAGCCGGCCGTGGTGTCGCAGACCGGAAGCGACGGCTCGCAATCCGCAGGCACCTCGCACGAGGTCCGGCACACGTTCCCGCGGCAGATCTGACCGCCCCCGCAGTCCGCGTTGCTCTCGCAGCGCGCCTCCGCCCCGCCGTCGGGGCCTGGAGGAGGCGTCGGGGCCGTGCCGCACGCGGCCAGCGTCAGGACCATCGTGAGCGCGGCGCCGAACGCCCCGCCCATCCATCGCATCGAACTTCTCTTGCCCACGGGGACTCTCCTGCGGGCGCTACGCGCAGTCCCGCTCCGACGCTTGGGATGGATCCCCCCCCCCATCGTGAGAATCCGCACGCGCCACGATCTTCGCGCGGCGCGGGCGCTCATGGACGATCCGGAGGCGCGATCCGGAGGCGCGCCCGGGGTCGCGGAACGACGCCGCGGCGCGCCGTTGGATGCGGACGGGCCAAGGTGGGCTATCTTCCCGGCCCTCAGGGAGAAGCGTTTCGATGCAGCGCAGCTTCGACGTGGTGGTCTGCGGTGGTGGGCTCGCAGGGTTGACGCTGGCGCGTCACCTGCGCCGAACGGTGCCCGGTGCGAGCGTCGCGGTGGTCGAACCGACACGCCGACCCTTGCCCGACGCGTGCCACAAGGTCGGCGAGTCGAGCGTCGAGATCGGCGCCCACTTCTTCGAGCACGTGCTCGGACTCGACGCATACCTGCACGACCGGCAGCTCGTGAAGAACGGCCTGCGCTACTTCACGGGAGACACGCAGGGGCCGCTCTCGGCGCGCCGGGAGATCGGCCCGAGCGAGCATCCTGTCGTGCCGAGCTTCCAGCTCGACCGCGGCCGCTTCGAGAACGATCTGCGCGCCTTCGTCGAGGAGGACGGCGTCACGCTGCTCGAAGGCTGGCACGTCTTCGGGGTCGACCTCGCCGCCCCCGGCAGCGGCGAACGGCACGCGATCCGGATCGCCACCGAGGGCGCGCGCCAGGAGACGCTCGACGCGCGCTGGGTGGTCGACGCCTCTGGCCGGCGGCGCATCGTGCAGAAGAAACTCGGGCTCACCCGGGACAGCGGGCACCCGCACTCCGCGGCGTGGTTCCGGATCAACGGCCGCTTCGACGTCGCCTCGCTGGTGCCCGAGTCCGATCGCGCGTGGCACGCGAGGGACGTGGACCAGAACCGCTGGCTCTCCACGGTGCACCTCTGCGGCAAGGGCTACTGGGTGTGGCTCATCCCGCTCTCGACCGGCTTCCACTCGGTGGGCATCGTGGCGGGCGAAGAGCATCACCCGTTCGAGACCTTCGCCCGGCCGGAGCGCGCGATGGCGTGGCTCGAGGCCCACGAGCCGGTGCTCTTCGAGAAGCTCCGGGGCATCGCGCTCGACGACTTCAAGGTCCTGCGGCGCTACGCGTACACGAGCGAGCAGGTGTTCTCCACCGACCGCTGGGCGTGCGTGGGCGAGGCGGGCGTGTTCGTCGATCCGCTCTACTCGCCGGGCAGCGATCTGATCGCGCTCGCGAACGTGCTGACCACCGAGCTGGTGAAGGCGGACCTCGCCGGGGACGGCGGACCCGACGCGCGCGCGGAGCTCGCCCTCCGGGTGCGGGACGCCAACGACTTCTTCCTCGGGTTCACCGAGGTGACGACGACCACGTTCCGCAAGCACAGCCACATCAACGGCAGCCCCGGCGTGCTTCCGAGCAAGCTGTACTGGGACAACTTCCATTACTGGTCGTTCATCTGCCAGTACTTCTTCAACCGCATCTACACGGTCGCGCCGGCCGAGCATCGGCGCTTCCGCGCGCTCCACAAGGAGTTCGCGGCGCTGAACGTGAAGGCGCAGTCGATGCTCAAGACCTGGGCGACCCTCGCGCCGGGCGTGTCCCGCGGGGACTTCGTGCCGCTGCCTCAGTTCCCCTCGCTGCTCGCCGACCTGCACCTGGATCTGCAGCACCGCCGCAGCCCGGACGAGACGTACGAGGTCATGAAGAAGAACCTCGAGGGCGCCCGGGAGGTGGTCGCCGAGCTCACGCTGCGGGCGCTGAAGGCGGTCGGCCCCGAGGGCGTGCAGGCCCTCGTCGAGCGCACACGCTTCCCGACGTGGGGGCTCTCCTTCGAGCCGTCGCGCCTCGACTACGACGCCAGCGCCGAGCGGGCGTCCCTGCGCAAGGCCCTGCCCCGCATCGCGCGCGACATGGACCGCTGCCTCGGACACCCCGACCACGACGGGGTCGGACCCACGATGCGCGCACTGCTCGCGATGGCCGAGGACGCGATGGTGGGGCTTCCGTCGTCCGAGTCGACGGGCCCGAGGGCCCAGGCCCAGCCCCAGGCCTGAGGGCTGTGAGGGTCGCGCGGCGCTCGAAGGCCGGCGCCCTGGACCGGCCTCGGTGCCCCCTGCACGTTCGTCGCGCGGTTCGTCCCGCCGTTCTGTTGTAGACTCCGCGCCTAGCATGAGGTGCGGAATGGCTCGTCGACGTTCGCTGGGTTGGCTCGTCCTTTTCGGTTGCGCAGGCGCGGTGGTGGCGGGGCTTCGCGATGCCCGGCTGCGCGGATGGCGGGGGCGGCGGGGGCGGCGGGCGGGATGGGGGCCGCGGCCCAGCGGACGCGACCGTCGCCGACGGGAACACGGGCGACGCCGGGAGCGTCGGCGAGTGCGCGCGCGACCAGGACTGCCCCGACGACGGGATCTTCTGCAACGGCATCCTGATCTGCAGGGAAAACCTCTGCATTTCCTCGGCGATCCCGACGTGCGACGACGGAGTCGAGTGCACGGTGGACGCGTGCAATGGCGTGACCGACGCGTGCGAGAACGAGCCCGACAACACGCGCTGCCCGAGCGACCTCGGGTGCTACGCGCGCGTCGGATGCAGCGATGCGCCGGCGTGCGAGTTCGACAGCGACTGCGGCGGGGATGGTGTGTACTGCAACGGCGTCGAGGTCTGCGTCGCGGGCAGCTGCCGCAGCCCCGGCACGCGCAACTGCGACGACATGAACAGCTGCAGCATCGACGAGTGCGTCGAGGGCATGGGCGCGTGCATGAGCCTCGTGTACGACGACGTCCTGACGAACCCGCTGCACTGCGGCACGGGCAGCAACGACTGCGTCGTGTGTCCGGCGCCCGCGCCCGAGCTGCACCAGGTGGCCGCGTGCGCCGCGGGCGGGTGCGGGGTCGTCTGCGCGACCGGGTACGTGGACATCGACGGCATCCCGGCCAACGGCTGCGAGTACGCGTGCGTCCCGACGCCCGGGCTCGATGTCCCCGACGACACCTTCGTCGACGCGAACTGCGACGGCATCGACGGAGACCGGACCCTCGCCATCTTCGTCAGCGCCCTCGGCGTCGACGCCAACGACGGTCTGACCCCGGCCACCGCGGTGGCGAGCTTCGCCCGCGCGTTCGAGATCTACCTCGCCACGCCGGCCCGCAACCAGGTGCTCGTGGCGAGCGGCATGTACACCACGGCCGCGGCATTGCTGATCCCCGACGGCGTCGGGGTCTACGGCGGATACGCGCCCGTGTTCACGATGCGGTCCGACACCCGCGCGACCCTCACGGCCTCGAGCGCGACGGCGCTCCGCGCCGCGTCGCTCACCCTGCCGACCGTGCTCGACCGGATCAACGTCACGACGACGAACCGCACCGTGGCCGGCGAGTCGTCGGTGGCGATCGTCGTCGTGGCCTCCGGCGAGAATCTGACGATGCGGTTCAGCACCGTGACCGCGGGCCGCGGCGGCGACGGCGCGAGCGCACCGTCCGCGATGATGTCGACGGTCGGACCAAACGGCGCGCCGGGCAGCGGCTCGAGCGGCGGCGCCGGCGCGGGCGGCGGCGGGAACGGCGCCTCGGGCTCGCGGCGCGCCGCAGGCGCTGGAGGCGCC
>CAIKNO010000521.1 GCA_903828805.1 uncultured Sandaracinus sp.
AGAGCGGCGACTGCGATCAGCCAAGCATCTTCAGGATGGCGACCACGAAGCGCGAGAAGGGCAAGGTAGTCGACGGCCTGTACGTCAACGTGGTATTGCGGTGGCGCGTGCTTGGTTCCAGGGGTATCCCGGAACTGGCGGCGGTGTCGTGGCTGCGGCGCGGGCTGCGGGCCACTGTCGAGGGTCGCATCGCCGAGGCACTGCCGCGGGCCCGCGTGGCGGCCGTGGACGCTGGCTCGGAGCGCGCCCTGAGGCCGCGCCTCGCGGTTGGGTGCGCGACCTCGATGGGCTCAGCGGGCCGTCGCCGGCGCACGGCGTCGTCGCGCCGCGCCCTCCACGAGCGCCGCGACCCCGACGAGGGCGAACGCCCAGGGGGCGAGCGAACGCTGGGCGGTCGATGGGATGGCGGTCGAGGCGGGGGCGGCGGCGGGGGGTTCGGGCACGGTGCCCGGTCTCAGGGCGCTCTCGGATGGGGGCGCGGCGACGACGAACGCCGCGCGCTCTTCCTCTCGAGGACCGTGTTGGCTGGAGGTCGACATGACCGTCCACGCCCCCGGCAGGACCGCCTCGCGGAGGCCCTCGGCGCTTCCTGCGTGCAACCCGCCGGCGGGGTCGACGAACGTCGTCGAGAGCGCGCCGGCCGGGGGCGTCCAGACGAACGCGTGACCCGGGGTCAACGGCGCGTCCGGCATCGTCCCCGGCGGCGCGAGCACGTGCATGAGCCCCACCACCAGGGGCAGGAAGCCCGGCTGGAAGGGCAGGTCGCTCCACGTGTCGTCCAGGGTCGTGCCCAGCACCGCCGTGCGCGCGTTCGGGTCCAGCACGAGCGCGGCCGTCCCGTCGGACCACGAGAGCAGCACCTGCGCTCCTGCTTCGGGGTCGAGCGCGAGGCGACGCTGGGCGCGCGTCGTGTCGAGTCCCGCGGGGCCCGACAGGACGCCTGCAGACTGGCGCCTCGACAGCCCCGAGAGGTCCCCGTCGACGACGGAGACGACGCGTGCGGGGAGCCGTCGGCCGAACCGCAGCAAGGCCTCGGCGCGGGTGTGCGGGCCGGCCGCGACGAGGAGACCTCCGCCGTCTTCCAGGTGTCGATCGAGGCGGGCAGGCAGTCCGGCGGTGTCCGGCGCGACGTCCGCGAGCACGACGACGTCGGCCGTGCCCGTCCATCCCACGAAGGCTTCGGGATCCATCGTCTCCTGCCGGAGCCGTCCCACCTCGGCGGGGGCGAGGCCGAGGGCCTGCGCCAGGAACCGGACGGCCGAGCCGCCGCCGCGGAGCGCGTGCCGTCCGAGCGCGCGCGGGGCTCCATCCACGAGGACGACGTGCGGTGACGAGGGCGGCCGCAGGAGCACGCCGCGGACGTCGTCCCGAGGCAAGGCATCGGGCGGCGCGAGGAGAAGCCGCGCCTCGGCGGCGACCCCTTCACCCGTGGTGTGGGGGACCTCCAGCACGAGGCGGCCCACCCCGTCGATGAGGCGCACGGTGCCGCGCGCGAGCTCGACGCCGCGCCGAACGATCGAGACCACCGCGTCGGGCCGCGTGTCCTCGAAGGCCCGAACCTCGATGTCGACCGCCAACGCGTCCGTCCGGTCGGCCACGGGGCCGACCAAAGCGTCCGTGATGGCCAGGTTGGCGCCCGGCGTCGAGGGGCCGATGCGCTCGACCTCGAGCGCGATTCCGGACGGCCAGGACGGCCCGGGCGCGCCCTCGAGCCCGGCCAGATCCGAGAGCATCACGACCTGCCGCACCGCATGGCGCGCGCCCGACAATTGCCGTCCTGCCAGGCCGAGCGCCCGCTCGAGCTCCGTGCCGCGCGCAGCCTGGTCGTCGAGCGTCGCGAGCGCCGCGAGCGCCGCGGCCAGCTCCGTCGTCCTCGGCACCGCGACGCGTGCAGGCGCGCCCGCGAGAACGACCGACGCCTCCGAACCTTCGGGCAGCGCGTCGAGGATCGCCCGCGCGCGCGACGATGCCTGCGCGAGCAGGGTCGTCGTGCCGTCGAGGCGTCCCATCGACATCGAGTCGTCCACCACGAGCACGAGCGACCTCGCCCGACCGTCACCCCAGGCCGGCGAGGTGGTCACGTAGGGCGCCGCGGCAGACACGGCGGCGATCGTCACGAGCGCTGCGCGGAGCGCGAGGAGCCAGGGATCGGCCACGAGCCTCTTCGCGCGGCTCCTCGACTCCGCGCGACGCAGCAGCGCGAGGGTCGCGAGCCTCTGCTCGGGCAGTTCCCTCCGCCGCCACAGGTGGGCCATGATCGGGAGGCCGATCCCCAGGACCCCGAGCAGTGCGAGCGGTGCCGCGAGTCCCATTCAGCGCCTTCGCTCCGACCGCGTGAGGGACTCGTGCAGCACCGAGTCGATCGACTCGTCCGTGCGCACCAACCGGTGGCGCGCGCCGGCGGCGAGGCAGCGCGTCCTGCACTCCTCGACGAAGCGCTGCACCTCCGTCACGTAACGACCTCGAAGCCCGTCGGGGTCGGCATCGACGTGTCCTTCGCCTTCCAGGCCGACGAACCGCGTGGGGCCCTCGAACGGAAGCTCGAGTTCGTCGGGATGGAGCACCTGGAAGACGCGCACCTCGTGTCCTCGCTGGGCCAGTCGCTCGAGCGACGACCAGACGCGCTCGCGAACCTGACCTTCCGGGGTCAGATCGAGCAGGTCGCTGGCGATCACCACGAGCCCGCGGCGACCGGAACCCTCCGCGACCGCATCGAGCGACGCGCCGAGATCGGTGGGCTCGGCCTTGCGCGGGCGGACCGCCAGCGCCGCGAGAAGGTGCCCCAGGTGCGTGCCGCGAGTGCGCGCAGGCACCGCCTCGAGGGACCCCGTGGCGACCCGATGGGCACCTGTCGCATCGCCCTGCTGGAGCAGCAGGAAGGCGATGGCGCCGAGCAGCGTCGCCGCGTGGTCCGCCTTCGTGATCGGGGCGCCGTAGGACATCGACGCCGAGCCGTCGAGGACGAGCGTGGACCGCCACTGCGTCTCGTGCTCGTAGCGCTTGACGATGGGGCGATCGAGGCGCGCGAAGGCGCGCCAGTCGAGGGCGCGGATGTCGTCGCCCGCGCGGTACTCGCGGTGCTCGACGAACACGACGCTCGCGCCCCGGTGCGGGCTGCGGTGCATGCCCGAGCGCGCGCCCGCCACCGCCCGCCGCGCAGCGATCGTCAGGGACGCCAGCCGCTCCAGCAACTCCGGGTCGAGCACCGCTCCAGGCCCTTCCACGTCAGCCCTCTCGGGTCGCGTGAAGGAGTCGGTCGACGACGTCGGTCGCGCGGACGCGCTCCGCCTCCGCGCGGAAGCTCGGAACGATGCGATGCCGCAGCACCGGCCCCGCGAGGGCCCGCACGTCCTCGAGCTCGGCCGCGAAGCGACCCTGCAGCACGGCCCGCGCCTTGGCTCCGAGCACGAGCGCCTGAGACGCCCGCGGCCCGGCGCCGAAGGCGACGTACTGCTGTACGAACGAGGGCGCGCCCGCGGTCTCCGGTCGTGACATGCGCACCAACGAGACCGCGTGCTCGACCACGTGAGGAGCCGCCGGGACGCGCGGGACGAGGGCCTGGAACGCGAGGATCTCGTCGCGGGTCAGCACCGCGGCGGGGGGACGCGTCGAGGGGGACGTCGTGCGATGCACGATCTCGAGTTCTTCCTGCTCGCTCGGGTAGCCCACGTCGATCTGGAACAGAAAGCGATCCAGCTGCGCCTCGGGCAGGGGATACGTCCCCTCTTGCTCGATGGGATTCTGCGTCGCGAACACCAGGTAGGGGGCCTCGAGCGGGTACGTCTTGCCCCCGGCCGTGACGCGTCCCTCGGCCATGGCCTGGAGCAGCGCCGCCTGCGTCTTGGGAGGAGTCCGATTGATCTCGTCGGCCAGCAGCACATTCGTGAAGACCGGTCCGGGCACGAATCGAAACCGGCGCTCGCCGCTCGTCCGATCCTCGTCGAGCACGTCGGTGCCGGTGATGTCCGAGGGCATCAGGTCGGGCGTGAACTGGATGCGGTTGCTGCGCAGGGAGAGGACCTCCGCCAGCGTCGAGATGAGCAGCGTCTTCGCCAGTCCAGGCACCCCGACGAAGAGGCCGTGGCCGCGCGCGAAGAGGGCGATGAGCATCAGCTCGATCACCTCGTCCTGGCCGACGATCCGTCGCTTGACCTCGGTCACCAGCTGCCGACGCGCCTCGGCGAGTCGGAGGACATGCTGGACGTCGTCGTGAACTTCGTCGGTCTCGATCATCGTCGGTTCTCCCACGCTCGTGCCTCCTGCCCGTGTCTCCCCCGGGGTGCCCACGGGGCCGTCGGGCCGTTCAGGCTCACTGAGTTCGCAGCTCTCTGCACGTCGCCTGCTCGCGGGTGCGTTCATCGTCCGTGGCTCCGACGGCCGCAAGCACGCAGTGGGGCTGCGGGTCGAACGGATTCAGCCAGAGGGCTTCGTGGGCGGCCTCGAGCGCCCGCGCGTCCGAGCCGCTGGCCTGGAGCGCGGCGGAGAGCGTCGACCAGGTCGGGGCATGGTCGGGCCGCACGGTCGACAGTGGGGTGAGGACCTCGATGGCGCGCTCGGCGCGGCCCGCCGCCAGCGATGCGCGCGCGAGCCTCGAGCCGATCACGGGATCGCCGTCGGCCTCGGCCCACGCGCGCTCGTATTCGGCGGCCGCGGCCCCCGGGCGCCGATGGGCCCAGAGGAGATCGCCGAGGTGCAGCGCGCGCCGGACCGCCTCCACGTCGATGTCGCCATCCTCGTCCTCGTCCTCGTCCTGGCCGCGGCGAAACTGAAGACGACGCACGCCCGGAGCGCGCCCCGTCGGCTCGGGGAGCGTTCGGAGTTCCTCGACCCACGCCGCCTCGAGCGTCGCCCACGGCGTCCCCGCATGCGCTGCGAAGGCCGCCCGCGCCTCGGCTCCCTGCGCGATCCTCTCGACGACCGCCCGAAGGCCGCCGGTCCCATGCTGTCGATGGAAACGGGCGACGAACGTCGCCACCTGCGCGTACGCGAGCGCGGCATCCTCGGCGGTGGGCAAGCGAGCGATGGAGGGGTGCAGCCGGTCGAATGCGAGCAACCTCCCGTCCCGCGCTGCCCGCCGCAGCAGATGACTCGATGCCGGGTCGAGCGTCAGCGAGGGGGCACCGCCGCGCCAGGCGCGCTCGAGGAAACGGGCGATCCCTTCCTGCACCCACACCGGCGCGCGATCCCGGCTGGCCCGCACGAGCATCAAGTGCACGAACTCGTGTCCGAGGGTGTCGGCCCACGCATATCCGCGGACCAGGGCCCGAGGGGACGTGATCATGAGGCGATCCCACTTGCAGAGCGCCACGGTGCCGGTGCGCTCGATGTCGCCGACCGTCAGCCTCGACACCTCGGCGAGCACGGACGCCGTGGGGTACACGTCGAGTCGGATGGGCCCCGGCAATCGGACGCCCAGCGCTCGCCCCAGGGCCTCGTCGGCCCGGCGCAGCGCATCGAGCGCGTACGGACCGATCAGGTGATCCGCCGCCGCCACGATTCGAACCTCGTACCGCCCATCGGAGGAGCGCTGCACGAGCGCGCCGTGCGTCGCGTCGCGGCTCGCGACCATCGCCCGCTGGAGGTCGATCCGCTCCTCGATCGGGCGGAGTGACACGGCTCGAACGACCGACC
>CAIKNO010000522.1 GCA_903828805.1 uncultured Sandaracinus sp.
AGGAGGCGTCGTGCCTCGCTCACCGCTTGGACGACGCCTTCTTGGCGGGCGCCTTCTTGGTGGGCGCCTTCTTGGCGGGTGCCTTCTTGGCGGGCGCCTTCTTGGCGGGCGCCTTCTTGGCCGCCGGCTGGGTGAAGGTCAGCGCGATCCAGTCACGCTCGCGGCGCAAGTCCTCGAAGCGCATCGCGCCGTAGGCCTGCTTGAGCGTGGCCTCTTCCTCCGCCAGCAAGCCGGACAGGATGAGCATGCCGCCCGGCGCCACCTTCGACATCAGCGTCGCGGCCATCGGCACGAGCACGCGGCTCTCGATGTTCGCGAGCACCAGCGAGAACTGACCGGGCACGTCCGCCACGGCCGTCGTGCTCGTGTCCACCCGCGCCGCCACGCCGTTCGCCTCGGCGTTCTCGAGCGTGGCGCTGATCGCCAGGGGATCGACGTCCACCGCGATCGCATCCGCGGCGCCGAGCAGGAGCGCACCGATCGAGAGGATCCCGCTGCCGCATCCGGCGTCGAGCACGTGCTCTCCGCCCTTCACGCGGGCCTCGATCTCCGCGAGCACCAGGCGCGTGGTCTCGTGGGTCCCCGTCCCGAACGCCTGCCCGGGATCGAGCGTCAGCACGACGTCTCCCGGCGCGGCCGTGACCTCTTCCCACGAGGGGCGCACGACCAGGCGCTGCCCGATGCGGGTCGGCTTGAAGAACTCCCGCCAGCGATGCTTCCAGTCGTCGCCGATGATCGCCTCGATCCGCGACGGCCACGGGAGCGTGGCCGACGCGATGCGGGCCTGGTCCTCGTCGTCGAAGTGGGCGACGAGCAACGCTCCGCCGGCGCCGGGCTTGTCCAGCGTGCTCGCGTCGCGCTCCTCGACGCCGGTCGCGCCCAGGGCCCAGAGCCGTCCGCTCGCGTCGTCGGCCTCACCTTCGGGAACTTCGACGTGGAGGGTCGGGTACCGGGGGATCTCGCCGTGCTGTTCCATCGAACGTCTCTCTCAGTCGACCGTGATGACGAGCGTGCCCTGCTCCGCGGTCTGCCCGCCGAGCACCACGCCGAGGATGATCGCGCCCGCCACGACGGCGGCACCGCCTCCGAGCGCCAGCCAGAACCAGGGCTCCGCGGTCACGTCCCCGCCGGGGGCCGGCACGGCGATGCGCAGCGGCGCGGCCACATCGCCCCGCGATGCCAGCGGCAGGCCGTTCGCATCGAGCGCTTCGAAGTAGTACTCGACGAGCGGGGGCCGCACGTCCTCGCCCGGCAAGACGGCGACGAAATCGCTGCCCCGCGCGGTGGTGTCCATGCGCCGGAACACGGCGCTGGTGCCCTGGCGGTAGGCGAGCACGACCGAGCGCACCCGGTGCCCCGGATCGTCGACCTGGGCCGTCAGCTCGATCGCCTGCTCCCGCTCACCCTGGGGCGGCGAGCGATGCTGCAACACGACCGGCGCCGGCGGCGGCAGACCGGGGCGACCGTCGCTCTCCCAGCGTCCGCGCACTCCGTTGAAGAACTCCCGGAAGCGCGGCGAAAGATCGGTCCCGGCCTGGGCGTCGGGGCTCAGCGCGAGCATCGAACGCCACGCGCCCGAGGCCTCTTCCTCGCGCTCCAGCGCCAAGTAGGTGAGCGCGAGGTACCGGTAGACCTGTGCGCTCTGCTCGGGGGTGTTGCCGGCGCGGACCCGCGCCGCCGACAGGGTCTGCAGGGCCTCCTCGAAGCGCAGGTCGTCGACCTCCGACACCCCGCGCGCAATCAGCGGGTTGCCCGCCTGCGCATGCACCGAAGGAGAGGTGAAGAGGACCCACGCAACCAGGGCCAACCCGAGGCAGAACCGCGACATGGGCCCGACCGTACCAGATTCCCGGGCGGGTCGTCGCGGGCCGTCCCGCGCTTTCGTGGTAACGTCGGCTCGCCATGGGGCAGGACCGCCTCTTCGTCTCCAACGCCTGCGTGGACCGGTGGCTCGTCGAGGGCCGCGCCGAGGTCGACGGGGACGCGCTGACGCTCCGCCCCGAGGGCGCGCGCTTCGCGCTCCGTCCCGGCGTCGTGTTCGTCGCCGAGGTGACGGGGGAGGGAGATCCGGCCGGGCTCGTGGGGACGGTGCGCGACGAGGACCAGCTGGCGGCGCTCGGCGCCGAGCACGACGCGGGCTCGGTCCTCCTCGGCGACCGCGCCTACGACGTCGTGGACGGCTTCGTCGGGGCGCCGGTGGACCCCGGGGCTCCGGCCGCTGGCCCGAGCGACGGCGAGCTCGACCTGCTCGCTCGGTTCTTCCTCCAGGCGTCGTCGTGAGCGAGGTCCCGTGCCGCCTCTGACGAGTCCCGCCGAGAGCCTCCCCGGAGGGCGCCCGTGATGGCCGCGCTCTTCACCCTCACGGCCGCGCTCTACGTGGCGGCCGCGGCGCTCTACCTCGATTTCCTCGGACGCGGACGAGAGCGCTCCGCCGGGGCTGGCGCGGCGCTGCTCGGGCTCGGCGCCGCGCTCCACTTCGCGTTTCTGTTGGCGGAGGGTCTGCGGGGAGCGTCACCGGTCGGTGCCGACATCCAGCAGGCGCTCTCGGTGGCCTCTTGGCTCGTCGCCCTCGGGCTGCTCGCGACCACCCGAGGCAAGCCGCGCTTGCGGGTGCTCGGGGCCTTCGTCACGCCCGTGACGCTCTTGCTCTTCCTGGGGGCCGGGTTCCGGCGCGGGGTCGCCGTCGTGGGCGAGGAGATGCGCTCCGCGCTGCTGCCCGTGCACGTCGCGGCCAACGTGCTCGGGCTGGTCGCGTTCGCGCTCGCGTTCGGGGTCGCGGTCGCGTACCTGGTCCAGGAGAGGCAGCTTCGACGCAAGCAGTTGGGCGCGCTCTTCCAGCGTCTCCCGCCGCTCGATGTGCTCGACGCGCTCTCGTTCCGGCTCGTGGCGACAGGGTTCCCGATGTTCACCCTCGGGGTCGTGACCGGCACCGTGTGGGCCGTGCAGCGCGATCCCTCGGCACCCGCGATCGACGCGACCCAGACCGTCGGTTTGCTCGCGTGGGCGACGTTCGCGATGGTGTTGCTGCTGCGCGTCGTCGTGGGGTTCCGCGGGCGTCGGGCCGCGTTCGGGACCGCCCTCGGGTTCCTCGGTGCGTGCGCGGTCCTCGTCGGTTACGTCGTCCGAAAGGACGGGGGAAGCTGACGGATGCCGGGGCTCTTCGTCGTCGGCGTGTCGCACCGGTCCTCGCCCGTCGCCTTGCGGGAGCGGCTCGCGGTGCCGTCGTCGGAGCTCGCCGCGCACGTCCGTGGCCTCGCGGGCCGGTCGGGGCTCTCGGAGGCCGTGCTCCTCTCGACGTGCAACCGGGTCGAGCTCTACGGGGTGGCGCCCGACGACGCCTCGGAGCAGCGCGCGCGGACGGCGTTCGGTGCGCGGGTCGAGGGGCACGAGCTCTCGCCCCACCTCTACGAGCGCGGTGGTCCGGACGCGGTGAGACACGTGTTCCGCGTGGCGTCATCGCTCGACTCGATGGTGGTCGGCGAGCCGCAGATCCTCGGTCAGGTCAAGGAGGCCTACGCGGCGGCCCTCGAGGCCGGCACGGTCGGCGGGCTCCTCGAGCGCTGCTTCGGTCGGGCGTTCGCGGTCGCCAAGCGGGTCCGCAGCGAGACGGGCATCGCAGCGGGCAACGTCAGCGTGTCCTCGGTCGCGACCGACCTCGCGCGGCAGATCTTCGGGGATCTGAGCGGACGGCGCGTGCTGCTGATCGGCGCGGGCAAGATGGGGGAGAGCGCGGCCCGGCATCTGCGGGCGCAGGGCGCGCAGCTCTTCGTGCTGAACCGGAGCATGGAGCGGGCGATCCAGCTCGCGGCCGCATGCGACGGGGAGCCCCGGGGGCTGCACGAACTGCCGGCCGAGCTCGCGCTCGCCGACATCGCGATCGCGTCGACGTCGAGCGATCGCTTCGTCGTGACGACGGAGCTGATGAAGCAGGTCGTGAAGCAGCGGAAGTACCGCCAGCTCTTCCTCATCGACATCGCCGTGCCGCGCAACGTCGACCCGCGGGTGGGCGAGATGGAGAACGTGTTCGTCTACGACGTCGACGACCTGCAGAAGGTGGCGCAGCAGAACCTCGCGCAGCGCAGGCGCGAGGCCGAGGCGGCCGAGGCGCTCGTGGAGCAGGAGATGCGGGAGTTCGAGGCCTGGCGTCGCTCCCTCGACCTCAAGCCCTTGCTCGTCGGGCTCCGGAAGCACGTGCACGGGATCCTCGCGGCCGAGCTCGAGCGGACCCTGCCGCGCCTCGGGGCCGACGCCTCGCGCGACCGCGCCGCGCTCGAGAAGATGCTCGAGGCGGCCACCAGCAAGCTGCTGCATCAGCCGTTCGTGGAGCTGAAGCGCGCGGGCGAGCAGGGCGACGAAGTCCTCCCCGCGGCGGTGCAGCGCCTCTTCCCGCTCGCGGCCCCGGCGCCAGCGGCGGCGCCCTCCGGGGCGGGCGCGCCCGCGGTGGAGGCCGAGCACGACGAGGAGCACGCGCTCCCCCTCGGCAAGCCCGCGGGCTGAAGAGCCGTCCCAAAATCGCTCCCTGCGCGGCAATCCGGGAATTCCATGCGAGGCTGGCGCGTTGTCACCGCGATGAGCCAGCCTCGCAAACCGCGTACGGTCGAGCCGCAGCGCAACCAGGTCGAGATTCGGTTCACGCTGCCGTCGGAGGACGTCGCGTCGACCCATCCAGCACGCGTGCTGTGGGAAGTGCTCGGACGTGTAGATTTGGGCGGCTTCGACGCTGATGCTCGTGCGGTCGAAGGGAAGCCGGGCCGGCCGCGGATCTCGTCTCGCACTCTGCTGACGCTGTGGTCGTACGCGGTGTCACAGGGGATCGGAAGCGCGAGAGAGATCGCGCGGCTGACGCGCACGGACTCGGCATTTCGATGGATCACCGGCGGCCGTACCGCGAGCCATCAGACGCTCTCGCGATTTCGCGTGGGTCATCCGGCAGCGCTCGACACGCTGATGACCAACGTGCTCGCGTCGTTGATGCACAAGGGCGTCCTGTCGCTTGAGCTCGTCGCGCAGGATGGGATGCGTGTGCGGGCGAGCGCCTCGGCGCCGTCGTTCCGCAGGCACGCGTCGCTGCTGGAGTGTCGTGAGCAGGCGGAACTCCATCTCAAGGCGGTGTTCGCGCTGTCGGACCCGGAGGTCAGCGAGCAGCAGAAGGCGCGACGAATCGCGGCTGCGCGCGACTTTCAACAGCGGGTCGAGGACGCGATCGAGACAGTGGAAACACTGCAGCGAGAGCGAGGTGCGTCGGGCCCTCCGGTGCGCGCCTCGACCACGGATGCCGAGGCGCGCGTGATGAAGATGGCTGACGGCGGCTTCCGACCCGCGCTGAACGTGAGGACTGCGACAGCGGGCTCCGAGCTCGGCGGTCCGCGCACGATCATCGCCGCACAGACGTGCAACATCGGCAGCGACATGAGCGCCATCGAGCCGTTGCTCGACGAGATCGAGCGCCGCCTCAACGCGCTGCCGAAGCGGCTGCTCGCAGACGCGAACCACGCGAGTCACGCGAGCCTGAAGGACGCGGCGGCGCGAGGCGTCGAGGTGCTGGTGCCCGTACCGAAGCGCTCACAGCACGCGGGCGCGCAACGCGATCAGGACCCCGTGATCGAGCAGTGGCGGTCACGAATGAACGACCCCGAGACGAAGCGTGTGTACCGCGCCCGTGCGAGCCTCTGCGAGCTCACGAACGCGCATCTGAGAAACCGAGGGCTCACGCAGTTCTTCGTGCGCGGCGTCGCGAACGCGAACTGTGTCGCGCTGATCGCGGCGATTACGGCAAACCTGCTCGCCCACTCGGCTACGCTGCTGGCCTGAGTCGATTTTGGGACGGCCCTTGAGCGGTGCAGCGACGGCGCGGGCGGTCGAACCCACCCGCGGCCGCGCCTCGACATGCGCCGCTCGCCCTCACACGACGCCGCCGGCTCCGCGGCGCTCAGTCGACGTACCCGCGGTCGCCCGCCCCACAGCCTGGAAGCGTCGAGCACAGCTCGGGGGTGCCCTGACAGTTCGTGCTGATCGCGTAGCGGTCGTACCAGTCGGCGCGGCTCACGCGGCGAAAGACGATCCAGCTCTCGAGCCTGCTCGCCTGGTCGAGGCTCTCCCAGAACGGAAAGCGCTTGGCCGAGTTGTTCCGTGGGACGGTCCTCACGCCACCGCCGAACCCCCAGTACGTGTTGACGCCGACCCAGAGCTCGTCGCCCATGACTCGAAAGCGCCCGTACTGAACGGCGGGGCGGTCATTCCAGCTGGTCCAGTCTGGGTGTGCGCAGGACCAGCCTGCCGCCGTGCCATCGGGGTCCGCCGTCGCCGTGAACGTCAGCATGTCGCCGTCGACCGTGTACGTGCACTCGGTGTGGAAGTCCGAGCCCGTGGTCTCGTTCCACACGTAGTGGCATCGCGCGTTGCCCATGCCGAACGCGAGCTTCATCTGCCCCATGTCGATCGTGCCCATCTGGACCTCACTGCCCTCGACGCGTCGGTCCCACACCCAGTAGCCCTCGAGCGGGCCGCCTTCGGTGGGCGGTTCGACGGGTGTGCCGGCATCGGAGGCGACCCCTGCGGCATCCGCTTCGATCGGCCCTGCGGCATCCGCTCCGACCGGCCCTGCGTCCGCGCCGAGGGCGCCGCCGTCGGGCGTCCCGGAAGGTTGCTCCGGCGCGCACGCCGACATCCACGCTGCGATCGCCCCGGCACCCACGTTTCGAAGGACCTTGTTCATCTCGGTATCTCCCCGGTTCGTCCACCTGCGACGACGAAGCGCGCCTCGTCGAAACGATGGAACAACGGTCTCTGCGGGGTCGTCAAGACCGACTCCCCGGGCGATGCCACCATGGCGCTGCCGGCGCGTCGCCTCTCGGAGCCGCGCGGTTCGAACACGGTGCAGTCGTCTCGCGGCGCGCTTGCTCAGCATCGCGTTTGCGTCGACGCTGCGGCGGTGATCGCCCACCTCGCGCTCGTCGTCACGTGGCTCGTCGTCGTCCTGCACGTCGTCTTCATGGTGCTCGAGACCTTCCTGTGGACCACGCCGCGCGGTCGGAAGATCTTCGGCCAGACCAAGGAGGGCGCAGAGGCGACGAAGGTCCTCGCGGCCAACCAGGGGGTCTACAACGGTGCGCTCGCCGGCGCCTTGGGTTGGTCCGCGCTCACGCACGAGACGCACGCCACGATGGCGCTGCTCGTGTTCGTCGTCGTGGTCGGCGTCTACGGTGCGGTGACCGCCAAGCCGAGCATCCTGTTCTTGCAGGCGCTCCCGGCCCTCGTCGCGCTCGTGCTCACCTGGCTCGCATAGCGGAACGCCCGCGCGGGTGGACGGCCTGCGCGTCCGGTGCTCCGAACGCCCCCGCGGGCGGCGGGCGGGGGACACGGGTGGTCACGACAGCGAAAAATCGATCTCGATCTCCGCGACCAGCGAGTAGCCGTCGGGCTGGCTCTGGAGGATGTCCCGGAGTCCAAGCTTGCGAAGTTCCGCCAGGGCGACGTAGAGGCGCGTCTTGCCGACGCGGCTGGGCAGACGCTCGTCGGGCCAGCCCGCCGCGATCAGCTCTTCACTCGTCGATCGGTGTCCCTCGAGCGTGCGCTGCGCGAGCCGCCACAAGAGGCGCGCGAGCAAGGGCCGATGGCTCAAGGTGACGGTGCGGCCATCCAGTCGAAAGCGCGGTGCCCCCGGCGCGAGGACGAGACGGGCGACGGCGTCTCGTGGTGCCACGCGGCGCATCATCCGCTCGCGAAACGCGGGCGCGAGCGCCTCGGTGCGGCGCTCCACGAGGGCGAGCACGACGCGAAGATCGTCCGACACCTCGATGGCGCGGGGTCGATCCGCGGTGCGCCCAGGCCCCACGGACAGCGCGCGGACGTCGGCGATGCGTTGCGTCAGGTGCATCGCGCGGCTGAATGCGCGCTCCTGCTCCCCGAGCGTCATCGCAGCCCGCACGTCGGCCAGGTCGACGAGGCCGACCAGGAGATCGCCGACGGTCGCGTAGACTCCATCGAGCAGCGACAGTCCCATGGGGGCTTGGCGCTTCGCGTCGTCGAGGCGATCGAGCTCGGCCCACGCGGCGGCGCGCACGACGGTGAAATACCCGATCGCGGGCACGTAGCCGATGGCGCGCGCCTGGTCGATCGCCGTCGTCGCGAGGTCAGCGGCCTCGGCGGCTGCGCCGTCCGCGAGGTGGGCGAGCGCGCCGTAGCCGCACGACGCGGCGAGGAGGCTACGCATCGACAGTGCGCGGGCGCGTTCCGCGCTGTGCTGGTAGTGCCTCACCGCAGCGGAGAACTCGCCGCGCTGGAGCGCGATGGTCCCCCGCGTGGCGCTCACCTCTGCGAGGGCGGACGCGTCCCCGAGCCGGATCGCTTCTCCCGCGGCGGCTTCGGCCAGCGCCTCGGCTTCCCGCAGTTGACCTGTCGAGTTGTGGAGCGCCGCGAGGCGGCAGGTCGCGTGCAGCGCGCCCGCCATGTCCCGGACCGCCGCGAGTCGGGCGCGCGCGCGCTCCCACGTGACGCGCGCATCGACCATGCGGAACGAGCGAAAGTGCTGTTCTCCCAGGCCGTTCAACGCGCGGCCTGCGCCGCGTTCGTCGCCTTCCGTTTCGCAGATCCTCACGAGGGCTCGAAAGGCGTCGATGGCGTCCGGGGCGAGGGCGCGGGCGCGGGCGTCAGCGAGCACGGCGGCGATCGCGCGTCCGTCGGGACCCTTCGACGCGACCCCATGCGCGCGCTCGAGGAGCCCGAGATCTGAGGCGGAGACCGAGATCGATTGGAGGCGCTCGCCGAGGTTCGCAGCCAGCCGGGCGAGGACCGTGGGATCGACGGCGACCGACAGGGCGGCGCGCACGTCTTCGAGTCCCGGTCGCTCGCTCCCCGCGATCGTCGCGGCGTGGACGAGCCGCACGTGCTCCATCGCCTCCGGACCGGCCGCGCGCATGGCGTGGAGGCGGATCGGCGCGGCGATGAAGAAGGGGCCGTCGGCGTGGCGATGGACGAGGGACTGGTCTCGCAGCGCCGCCAGCGTCGCTTCGATGTCCTGGTTCGGCGCGTTCGCCGAGAGGATCGCCTCCGGGTCGTCGCTCGAGAAGGTCCCTCGGAACGTCGCGAGGGCGGCGAGCGCCTGGACCTCGCCGGCCGTCGCGTGCTCGAGGGCATGCTCGACCACGCGCTCCAGCATCCGATCGCGCTCGTCGTTCAAGCGCGTGGCGAGGGACTGTGGCGACAGCGCGCGAAGTCGGGCGGCGGCGAGCTCGATCGCCAGAGGGAGCCCCCCGGTGGAATGCACGATCGAGGTGATCGAGGGGCCCGTGTCGTCCCCGAGGGGCTGCGAGGTGATCGCGCGTGCGCGGGACACGAAGAGCTGGGACGCGTGCTCGAAGGACAGGGGACCGACCTCGAGGCGGTGGGCCTCCTGGATCGCGAGCGCACGGCGCGAGACGACCAGGAAGCGGATGGTGCGTGCCATCGGCGAGAGGGCGCGGATGAGCTCCACCGCGTCCTCGTCCCGCACGCCGTCGAGGGTCACGAGGGATGGAACGGAGGCGAGCGCGAACGACAACGCCTGCAGTCGGTGCACGACCGGGCCGACGTTCAGTGCGTCGAGCAGACTGCCCACCAGATCGGTGGCTTCCGGATCCGAGGGCTCGAGGATTCGCCACGAGCTCGCCTCGAGGCGCGCGACCACCTCGCGACGGATGGCACTCTTGCCGACGCCTGGAGGCCCCAGCAACTGGACGACCCCCCCTTCCGAGATCGCCCGCACGGCGCGCGCGACCTCGTCGTCTCGACCGACGAGGGCTCGGCGGGGCTGCGACACTCCGTCATCCTACACGGGGTGCGGCCTTCCGCGCGCCGAGGTGCCCGCGAACACGGGGCTCGACTCGAATCTCAGTGGTCGGCTTAGGTCCTCGGGCCCCAGTGTCGTTCGATGAATGATTCGTCCCGAAGATGGCGCGGCTGGCTCGTCGCTGCCGGGTGTGTCCTCGCGACAGGCTGCACCGTGCCGCGTCCCGCGGCCGTTCCGGACGTCTCCATCGCGCTCGATGGCGGGACGCTCCAGGACGCCTCCCGGACCGACGCGATGGGCGCCGGGCCAGGCGACGGGGGACCCCGTGCGGACGACGCAGGGTCCGACGCCGCCGGTCCGCCCGAAGCCTGCGACGGCCTCGACGACGATGGGGACGGCGACGTCGACGAGGGCTGCACGTGCGAGCCCGGCGCGACCCAGCCTTGCTTCCTCGGTGCCCCGGCGCTCGCGGGCGTGGGGGCCTGCGTGCGGGGCGCCCAGGAGTGCGTCTCGGGGTTCGAGTTCGGCGCATGGTGCGCGTGCACGGGGGCGGGCGCGCCCACGGACGAGCGCTGCGACAACGCGGCCGACGACGATTGTGACGGGGTCACCGACGAGGGGTGCGCGCCCACGTCGTGCGGGTCGGGGGACCTCCCCGTCCCGGAGGTCTGCCGCAACGGCGCGGACGAGGACTGTGACGACCGCATCGACGAGGACTGCGAGACCGGGCGGGTGGTCGGCCGCGCCGTCCCGTACGGCGCCGGCCGCATCGTCGTCTGGGGTGACGAGCACGTGACCTTCGACAGCTACGGAGACGCGGTGCGTCCGTTCTGGTCTCGGATGCTGGCGTGGCTCGCCTGTTCGGACTGCGCGACGCCTGGTACGCGCGTGCGGACCGATCGCCCGCTGCCGGCCGCGGTCGTGGGCGACGCGGCGGCCGCTGGCCTCACGGTCGAGGCGGGTTTCGGTGGGCGCTTCGATGCCAGCACGGACGTGCTCGTCCTGGTCGGCGCCACGTCGGTGGACCCGACCGCGCTCGCGGACTGGGTGTGGGCCGGAGGGGGCCTGATGGTGATGTCGGTCGGCTTCGGGGACCGCCTCGAGTGCGATGGCGTGAACACGCCGCTCTTCGAGCTCCCGCTGCGCTTCGATTGCACCGATCCGAATCCGTGGGGGCCGGTCTCGGACCTCTATCCCCATCCGACCACGACCGGTTTGTCGCCCGACAACACGCCCTTCGTGAATGGACGCTGGGTGGTCGAGGACATGGACACCGGCAGCACGGTGCTGGCGGTGGTGCGGTGAAGCGAATCCTCTTCTGGGTCCTCCTGGCCACGACCGGCTGCACGGTCCGCTACGAGTCCGAGGCGTCGAGCGCCGACGGCGCGTCTGTGGATGCGGCCGCGCGATGGGATGCGGGCATCGATGACGCGCAGCGGCCGGACGTGGGGCTCGACGCGTCCGGGTTCGATGCCGACGTGGTGCGTGACGCAGGCTTCGACGCGCAGCGGCCGGACGTGGGGCCGGACGCGTCCGGGTTCGATGCCGGCGTGGTGCGTGACGCAGGCTTCGACGCGCGGGTGGGTGACGCCGCGGCGGATGCGGCCATCGCGCCGACCGACGCCGGTCCGCGCCCGCGGCGCGACGCCGCCGACACCGCGCCTCCCGGATGCGGCCTGCCGCTCGTGGCGGAGTGCACCGGCGGGGCACCGTCGATCTACGACGGCGTGTGCGCCGCACGGGAGCTCCACGTCGTGGGCCACTACCAGCCGTCGACCGGGGAGGTGACGGTGACGGTCGCGCGCACGGGGGTCCCGGTGGTCCTGGCGCTCGTCTCGTACGAGCCGACCACGTGGAACGTGGAGATCCCCCTGGGCGTCGAGGTCGAGCGCATCGTCGTCGATGGATTGAACCCCCAGGTCCTGGTCGCGCCGCCGGGCATCCCCGTCCTCGATCGGAGCGGTGCCGGCGGAGTCGCGTGCGCCTTCCGGTGGCCGTTCGACTCCGGCGGCTGCGATACCGAGGGCCTGGTCGCGAGCCTGGAGGCGCTGACGGGCCTGCGCCCGACGAGCTTCATGGGCTGCTACGAAGGCGTTGGCTATCGGGTGGGTGGTTGACGCGGAGAGTCTGGGCCGCGATGAGGCTCGTCGGCTGCGGTTCGTCCGCGGCGGTCGATGGCGGGCAGGCGGAGGACGCGGCCGCCGACATCGGTGTTCGCTACGCCTGCGACGGCGCAGCCGACCTCGAGCTCGCGCCGGCCGTGATGCCGTTCTTCGTCGAGCGCCGTGAGGCCTTGCCCCCCGGCGTGACCCAAGGTTTCGGGCGGGTGCTCGTGGTCGCGGCCTGCGGCGAGGCGGGGGTCGCATGAACGCGTCGAGCCCGATGGGTTCAGACACGGCGCGAGCGGCTGCGCGGACCCCTGGGCCCTTCCGGCCCGAAGGCGCCTGCGGGCGCGCGTCGTCCGCGTTCTCCGGCCAGGACCGAGCGCGGACGTCCGGGCCGTGATCGGCCGCCTCCTGTTGCGTCGCGGCCCGGGCTCTGGCATCCATCGCCGGATGCGCTCCGTGCTCTCGTTCGTCTTTCTTCTCGCCACCGTGTTCACCCTGACGGGCTGCCCCGCGACACGCGGACGCGGCGCTGGGGGCGGTAGCACCCAGGGCGCCTCGATGGCCGGCTGCAACCGCGATCTCGGCACGACCCACGCGGCGGCCAAGCTCGAGTCGTTCTTCGCCGCCACGACGGCGTGGAACGACGCCGCGATGGGGGTCGAGCGCGATCTCCTCTCGGCGTGCCAGGCCACCGGCCGGGCCCTCGAGATGCCCGAGGCCGACCTGGCCAGCGCGGGCGGCACCGAGGGTCTCCGCACCGTTTGCGGCGCCGTCGAGGCGCGGCTTCGGTCCGAGTTCGCGGCCCTCCGGAGCAGCGCTTCCGCCGAGATCACCGTCGATGCGCGACCGCCGCACTGCGAGGTCTCGATCGACGCGTATGCCCGCTGCATGGGAGAGTGCGAGGCGACCGTCGACCCGGGTTCGGTCGAGATCACGTGCGAGGGCGGCGAGCTTCGCGGCACGTGCGACGCCGAGTGCACGGGCCGGTGCGCGGTGGATGTCCACGCGGCCTGTTCGGGCACGTGCCAGGGCTCGTGCGAGGGAACGTGCACCGCGCGCAACGCGGACGGGAGCTGCAACGGCGCGTGCGACGGCACCTGCCACGGTTCCTGCGAGACCTCGGCGCAGGCGAGCTGCACCGGCGAGTGCCGCGGGGGCTGCTCGGTCGCCTACCGCGAGCCCTACTGCACCGGCACGATCCGCCGCCCGACGGCGAGCGCGCGGTGCCGCGCCTCCTGCGACGCCCGCATCGAGGCGAGCGCGCGCTGCACGCCCGGCGAGACGAACATCGCGATGAGCGGCGGTCTCGACGCCGAGGGCACGGCGCGCCTCGCGCGCGTGCAGGCGGCCGTGCGCGACGGCGTGAGCCGCATCCTGGCGATCCGCACCCGCGTCGCGCGCCTTCGAGCGGCGGGCGCGGAGATCGTGCGGACGGCGCCGGAGATCCCGAGCTCCGCGGCGGCGGTCGGCATCAACGCCATCGTCTGCGCGACGGCGGCGGCGGGCGCGATCGCCGATGCGAGCGCCAGCGTCACCGTGTCGTTCGAGGTCTCGGTGTCGGTCTCGGGCAGCATGTCGGCGTCCGCGGGCCGCTGAAGCTCCGATCTGCTGAAGCTCCGATCCGCTGAAGCCCCCATCCACTGAAGCCATGGGCCGCGGCCGTCTCCGGACGATGCCGAGGCCCTGAAGACGATGGGCCCGCGAGGTCTCGCTCCCGCCGAGCTCGGCGGCGACGGGTGCCGCGGCCCGCGCTCGAGGCACGCCGCGCGGTTCGATACGAGCCTTCACGGTGGCGTCGGTCGGACGGGGGCCAGCGTCGTCGTCGTCGGCCCTCGCACGAGGCGCCGAGCGCGGCCAGGGTGCGTGGGGCGGCCGCG